>JASFJP010000152.1:0-8956 GCA_050121225.1 Desulfobacterales bacterium | reverse complement strand
GCTGGATCGTTATCTTCAGGCTCGAATCGGTAATGCGTTAACCGCACGGGCGCTTTCATCGTTGCCGAAATCATTTACGGAGACACTGCCTCACAGTTCCGCGGTGTGCTCCGATGGGACCTTCATCTATCTGCCGGATGAAATCAGGAATTTTCCTACAAAATATGAAAATGTAAAGCTGTATAAAATTCTCGCTCGGCTCGAAGCCGCCTTTTATGAGTTCGGATCATTCGATTTCAATCACGAAAATTTTTTTACGCAGTTTCCAAACGAAGCGTTGGCGGTTGACTTATTCACCATCTTCGAGCTTGCACGCATCCGGATTTTACTGCTACAGCACTATCCAGGTCTCGTTAGGCGTTGCTATCCCTTGCTCAGAAGTGAGGCCTTGCGACTCTTGCATGAAAAGTCTATGATGGAATCGGTTTTTTGGCTCTATGCCTTCCTGGCCTTGGATTTACCAATTACAAAAGCTGTTAAACCGAACGCAAACGGCATAGAGATGTTTCAAGCTGTTGCAGAGCTGTTTATAGACGAAATGGACGACAAACCTTCTGTAGATTTCAGTGCCGAACTGGTTTTGAAAACATTTCCAATTGTGAGCGAAATGGCTGCATCGTTATCGGATGATCCTACCGCTGCCACTGGTAACGGCTACCGACCGCTAATACCAGCTTTTAATTGGCGACCATGGCCACATTTATATTTTTCTGCCCATCCGCAATATGATCGTCTGGCCCAAAAACTGATGATTGAATTGGCAACCAGAGGACTTTCGGTATCCAAATCTGAGTTAAAAAAAAGGTTAGTGGAGAGAAGCGGTTTTATCAACAGTGAGGACATCGTTGATCTTGCAGATCAGAATGAATTTGGTGATCTAGATATTGAGAAAATACTGGAATCTTGGTTGCCTAAAAGCCAAGATCCCTATCGCAGTAGGGCCCCAATCGGCCCCGTTTTTTGGTACAAGGAATGGGACAACAAAGTGGCAGATTATCTGCATGACCACGTCAGGGTGTCGGAGCGAACCTTACCCACAGCAAAAAATAATTTTTATCAGCAAGTACTTTCACGCCATTACCCTCTCATTCGTCGCATGCGAAGGGGGTTTGAGCTTTTAAAGCCGGAAGCGCTATCAATTTTGCGACAGTGGGTGGAAGGCGATGAGTTTGATTACCGGGCACTCTTGGATTTTGCTCTGGATAAAAAAGCAGGTTTAATGCCTTCCGATCGTATTTATATCAAACGCGTGAAAAACCAGCGAGACGTTGCCGTGTTGTTATTGGTGGATTTGTCTCACTCCACATCCAACCTGACTTTAGAGTCCCAGGCGTCGGTGCTGGATGTTGAAAAGGAAGCTATCGTCATTTTCAGCGAAGCACTTGAGGTAGTGGGCGATACATTTGCCATCGCCGGTTTTTCCGGCACCGGCCGACTCGGGGTGGACTATTGCTGGCTGAAAAATTTTGATGAAATAACGAACGATACGGTTCGTTATCGAATTGATGCCCTTGCGCCCCAACGGAACACCCGAATGGGGGCGGCTATCCGGCATGCGGCCACTCAGCTCGAAAAGCAGCCCGCTAAAGTGCGGTTGCTGATTATTTTGGGCGATGGATTTCCAAACGATGTCGATTATAAAAAGCGATACGCGATTGCAGATACACAACAAGCGCTGTTAGAAGCCCAATCAAAAAATGTTTATGTACACGCCATCACTGTAAATATTGCAGCTGATCCCCAGTTAGATGAACTTTATGGTACCATTCGCCACAGTGTCATCACTGATGTCCGTGAACTCCCCGATCGGCTACCGTGGATATATGGAGCATTGACTAAGGGTTAAACGGAACCTAATATGACCTTAATTAAGGTATTCAAATAAATAATGATCGTGCATGTTAGAGTTCAAGAATTCTATGCTTATCCATGACGATATCTATCATTGGGAAGGTTGGGGGGGAGCCTTACGTCTGGCCAGCGGGAAATGCCGGTTGCGCATTTTTGACCTTAAAAAGAAAAATAATAAAGAACTGGCGCACTTAAGACCGATCATTGTTATTGTTTCAGATGTTCCGGACAGCCGGATGTCCGTCAGAAGTTGCACCGGCCATATCGCAACCTGTGTTGCTCGGGATTTTAGCATCAAACCACATCGGATGCTTTTTATCGAATATTATCCGCAAACCGTTTACGGTGAGAACCAACAGCATGTCATCTCCGAAAAATACGATGTGGTGGATTTTAGCTGGCAAGATGACAGAGCCATCAGCCCCAAGTGGCGAACGATAACATCGCCGTTGCTGGATGTCATTGAGGATTTAGTGGAAGGCGCGGCTTCGTCGAATACCCGCTGAAAGGTCAGTCGGTTAGTTCATTGGAAACACAGCGAATACTACCATACTCCAGAATGAATGCGAAATAATCACCGGGGCTAAATTCTTCAGACGCCAGTACATGAAACCCCAAAATGCACCCGCTACCCCGGCGGCACCAATCAGCATGAAATTGAATGACCAGATGTGAACGCCGGCGTATAGGGCGGTTGCCAAAAGCCAGCCCTGCCAACCTCCAAAACGCTGCATCAGATTTTTTTGCAGGTATCCTCGCCAATAGATCTCCTCACTGGGCCCGGTAATAAACAGGAGCAACAGCGCGATTATCCACATCGAAGTCCCAGTCCCCTTGTCATATATTCCGCCAATCTGATGATCAGCAAAGGAAAACAAGTTGGTAGAAACCATTTTACCGGCCCAAAATATCACATACAGAAGGACGGCGGATAACAATCCGAGAACGATCGCCTGACGGTTAAACTGTAATTCTTTTTTACGATCCGGTTGCAACCATAGTGAAACGATGGCTAAAGTGGCCGCTGAAAGCGAGATCTTGATCCAGAATGTGGACCACGTCAGATAAAACGTCACGAACCAAAATGCCGCTGCCAGCACCACGGTTCCAATTAATGCCGCCGGCCGAAATCCAGCGCGATTCAAAACATGCCCTCCAGCACCAGCGATATCACCAACAATACACCGAATGCCGTATCCAGTTGGGCAGTGCGGGCATCCGCATCCGCCGGTATTTGCTTGAGCATCTGTCGCAGCAGGCGCAACGCGAGAGGCACCGAGAACAGGACGATCAGCGACCACAGATACAGGGGACCGAAAATCGACATCAAAATGATACCCAAGTAGGCCACAACCACCAGGGTGCCATACAACAAAATCCCTTTACGTTGTCCGAGGACAATGGCCAGGGTTAGAATGCCTTTACCGCGGTCATGGGTGATGTCGCGAATATTATTGGCCAACAACACCAAAGCGACCAGAACCCCAAAGGGCAGGGAGACCCAAAAGGCGCTCATACTAAACACCTGCCGTTGTACAAAATAAGAGGCTGCCACCATAAGCGGTCCCCACATTAAAAAGACGGATATTTCGCCCAAGGCACTGTATTTATATTTAAGTGGCGGGGCTGTGTACGTCAGGCTGGCAAATGCGCCGATCAAACCGATCCACATCAGTTCCCAGCCCCGGGTTGCCGCCAGAAAAATACCGATTAATGCCGACAGCCCATAGAGAACATAGGCTGCAATGCGCACGTGTTCCGTTTTCAGTTGGCCTTCCACCAAAGGATGCGGGCGATATTGGGCGGTTGACACCTCATGGGTATCAACTCCGCTTTTGACATCATAATAGTCGTTCATCAGATTGGTTGCAGCATGCAAAAGAATCGTTCCCACCAATGTGGTCAGATAGAGGGTCCAAGAAAAACGTCCATCAATTGCTCCCAGAGCGCCGCCGACACTCACGGAGATGGCTGTCATGGTAAACGACCAGGGGCGACTGGCTAGAAACCAATTGCGATAAAAATTCATTTTATGCTTGGTGCCTCCCGTCTTATAAATTAAGGGAAATTAAATTTTGTCGGCTTGTATGTCAAGGGGAAAGAGCAGAGGCTGGCGTTCATTCTTGGGCAGAGGATTCTGTTCGCTTGATACGATTCTTCGGTTGCTGAATGAGAGAGCCCATTGAGTTTAACTTGTCATCCTGGCTGCTTCAGCGGCGGCGGCGGTGCAGAGTTCTGGTTTATTGCGCTTTTCTCGCTTCCTCTGCCGCTGCTGTGGCTTCCGCGGCAGCTTCTTGGGCTTTTTGAACAGCGCTTTGGGCGTTGGCCTGAGCGGCTTCGGCTTCCTTTTTCAATCGTTCGATTCTTTTTCGAAACTGCTTTCTTTTATCTCGAGTCGAGCTGAGCCTGCGAATATACTCTTGTTTTTCCGCAATCTCCTGCTCGGTTTTTTTCATGGCTTGGTTGGCCTCTTCCTCGGCCTTGCGTGCCCTGATTTCAGCCTGCTGAGCTTTTTCAATTTTTTCTTCTTGATCCAGTTCTTTACGGAGCTCTTTTTTACGGCGCTGGATTGCTTCCGTTTCTTCGGGGGTTTCTTCGGTGTACGTTATTACATTTTGCAGCTTGGCCCGCTTTGGCGGCGGCTGGTCCGTTATGTGTGTAACCCCATTTTCATCTGTCCAGGTATAAAGCTTTTGTGCGCTGAGGTGTGATGCGCCGAATAAACCGATAAGAATTACTATAGCGAGTACTAAAGGTTTCACGTCTCTCTCCGTATTTTGAGGATAACCCGTGCCGATGGTTAATTGATTTGATTATATTGATAAATTTCGGCTGTGTCAAACGGCACGGATATATATTCAGAAAGGTTTTGTGAAGACTACCCTCAGATTACTGTTGAAACCGATTGACGAGGATTTGGTGGCTGAAGCAATCATATGGGGAAATATAAACGCTAATTCATCGATTCCAAAATCTTTTCAAATCTTCAGCAAATATTTGATGCTTTTGTACTCTGATCGGATGCCACTCTTTCGGGAGAAGCGATCTGTAACGATGGGTTGCGTACCGTTGATCGATTAAAAGAACCACTCCCAAATCAGTTTCGGTTCGGATCACGCGGCCGGCCGCCTGGAGTACTCGGGTAATTCCCGGATACTGGTAGGCATATTCGAAGCCGGCATCTAGGGTGCCGGAAAAATAATCTCGAATCAACTCCCGCTCAAGTGAAATCCCCGGCAAACCAACGCCTACAATAACCGCTCCGGATAGCCGGTCACCCACAAGATCGATACCTTCACCGAAAATGCCGCCCATTACGGCAAAACCTACCAGAGTTCGGCAATTTTCTTGCGCAAATCGTTTCAAAAAATCTTCCCGTTCGTTTTCGCTCATACCCGGTGTCTGATATATCGTTTCGATATCCGGGCAATCGACCCCAAATTCGTCAAACACCATCCGTAAATATGCATAAGACGGGAAAAAGATCAGGTAGTTGCCTTTTTTTTGCTGAATCAGGGTGCAAACTGCCTGGGAGACATAGCGCTTGGTTCTCTCCCGGTCACGATACAGGGTCGAAACGCCGCTCTGCACAAAGAGAGAAAGGTTGGCACCCGGAAACGGGGAAGGTATATCGAGGCTTGCGGCACCGTCGTCGCATCCCAGGATCCTTTTAAAGTAATCCATCGGGGTCATGGTAGCAGAAAAAAAGATGGCCGCTCGGCAGCGGTGTAATGTATCCCTCAACTGTTCGGAGGGATCGATGCAAAACAGTTTAATCCTTAGGTCCCTGTCAATTATTTCAAAGCAGGTCGCATAACTCTGATTGAATTGCTCTGCGACTCTCAAAAAGCCGGCTGCGACAAAAAAAAGGTTGAGCAAGTCTTCACGAAACGGTGCTTTGATATTTTTTGACAGCCAACGCTCTGTGATGCGTGAAAAAGTTCGCAGCAGCGTGAGAAGGTCCTCCGGTGCGTCTTTTTCGTAGCGTGCGAAGCCATCTTCTTCACATTGTTTGCGGGCCTTGACAAGCCAGGAGTTGACTTTGCCAAGGCTTTTGTAAATGGGAGGAAGTTGCTTGCGAATGGTACGGCGAACATCCAAAATCTGTTGCTTGAAGATTTCAGCGGAAAACATTTCCCGCGACCGATCTACCAGGTTGTGTGCTTCGTCAACTAGGAACGCATAATCCGCATTTTCCTCCAGAAAAAACCGGCGTAAATAGACCCTGGGATCAAAGGCATAATTGTAATCGCAGATAATGCAATCCGCCCAGAGCGCCAGCTCCAGGGAAAACTCGAACGGACAGACTCGATGAGCTCGTCCTACATGTTCGATGACTGCGCGTGTAAACGAATCCCGGCTAAACATATCCTGGCGAGCTACTTTGACCCGGTCAAAATGGCCCCGCGCAAATTCGCATTCTTCCGGATTGCAGGCATTATTGGGATTGAAGCAAATTTTGTCTTTAGCGGTTATGGTGAGGGATTTAAGCTTGAGGCCTATATGCCGCAATTCATTCAGGGCTTTTTCGGCCGCCATGCGGCCGGTGGTTCTGGCTGTCAGATAAAAGATTTTTGTGCAATGCCCCTCGGCGATGGATTTTACAGCCGGAAAAACGGTGGCCATAGTCTTGCCTATCCCTGTCGCTGCCTGAACCAGCAATTGATCGCCATTTTTGATCCTGCGGTAGACTTCTACAGCCATTTCTCGCTGCCCCGGCCGGTAAACGCTAAATGGAAATTCAAGCTTATGCGCGGAGGCATCCCGCAAACGGCCCCAGCCAACGATAATTTCCGCCCAATGCAAGTATTCGGTTACCAGCTCATCGAAAAATATAGCCAAATCATCAAACGTGAACACATGGCGTAATTCGCGAATTTCGCCGGTATCGAATTGATAGTATGTCAGCTGGGTCTCTACATGGCTTAGATTGTGCTCTTTGGCATAAATGTAAGCATAGCATTTTACCTGACCCCAGTGGACGAGGTTTGCATTTTGTTCGACGTGATCAAGGCTTCTATTCGTCGTTTTGATTTCTTCAACGAGCACCGGATCGGTGTCAAAAAATACCCCATCAATTCTGCCACCGATCGTCAATGTAAACAATTTAGTTTCAACTGGGAGGGAAACCGCAACTTCCGGGCGATAGTTAGGCGGTCGGGACTGCTGGATTTTTTGATGGATGCGAATGGCATCTACAGGACGTGTTGATGCTATAAATTCAAAAGTCAGATCACCAGAGCTGAAGACGTGGTGAACCAAATCTCGAACTGCGATTTTAAGTTCTCTTTTCAATTAAGATTGACATCCTTATGAAGCTACTGCGTCGCGGTGTGACCCAATTTGAGAGACATCCGTCGGGTCAGCTAATGTAGAAGTTTTCAGAAATGAAGTCAAGATTCGACAGATGCGGCAGTTCGAGAAGATGCTACCGAGGTATAATCAATACTATCATTAAAGTATTGAAAAATTATGAATTTTTAGTATTCTGGCCTTGACTTTATCATGATTTGCATACACTAATAGAATGACTCAAAATATCTGATACAGTGTCAGGTGATATTTTTAGGTTTGATTTTTGTTCTCAACCACCTTAAGGGAACATTCAATGACCGACTCCCATCTTAAACCGAGAGACAACGTCATCCCAATCAAATTAAAGTCCCAGTCGGGACTCAAGGACATAGTCGGTCGTAGTCCAGCCATACGAAACATATTCCGAATCGTTGCAAAGGTGGCAAACAGTGTTACGACGGTCATGTTAAATGGAGAAACGGGAACCGGTAAAGGCCTGATAGCCAGAGCTATCCACCAAGCTTCCGGACGAAGTGAAAAACCCTTTGTTCAGATTAACTGCGGCGCAACACCCGAGGGACTTTTGGAAAGCGAGTTTTTCGGATATCGTCGTGGAGCATTCACCGGAGCCACCTCGGATAAGCCCGGAAAGTTTGAGATAGCGAAAGGCGGAACTATTTTTTTAGACGAGATCGGCGACATGAGTGCCGATTTGCAGGTTAAAGTCCTACGGGTGCTGGAGGAGGGTGAGTTTGAACGCATTGGTGGCCACGAGACGATCAAAACCGATGCCCGAATTATCGCCGCCACCCACAGAGACTTAGAAGAAGAGGTTCAAAAGGGTAATTTCCGTGAAGACCTTTTCTACCGTTTGCATGTCATTCCGATCATGCTTCCGACCTTAAGGGAACGCAAGACGGACATTCCTATCTTGGTGGCGTATTTTCTGGAACAATTTGCCAAGAAAAATGCTACCAAGCCCGCAAAAATACATGAGGAAACCCTAAAGATTCTGGTAAATTATTCTTGGCCCGGCAATGTGAGAGAACTCAGGAATCTGATTGAAAGACTTGTTGTATTACATGAAGCAGATGAGATTTTGCCCGAAGATCTTCCCGAAAAAATAAGACTTGAGGGCGGGGAGAAGACCCAACGTAAAAAGGATGTCTCAGATGACGGCATTTCGTTTAACACGGCAGTCAGTGAATTTGAAAAGGCACTCATCATCAGTGCACTCGAGAAAACGAATTGGGTGAAAAATCGGGCAGCGCAACTGCTTAAAATAAAGCGTACGACGCTGGTTGAAAAAATTAAGAAATACAATCTAGAAAAAGGATAGAATACCACCAATGTTAAATGTTTTTTGGTTCTCCGCCGCCGGTGGACCTGGTTCTAGTTTACCTTGCTAATTTAATTAGCCACCCCAGAGGAATAGGCTTCGCATTCCACAGGGCAGGCAGACCCACACGGACGGACACAGACAATTTTTTGGGTCGAATTCCCCGCAGCTTGTTATAGCGAAGCGGAAATTCCGCGTAGCGGGGCTGCGATATAATAGACCTTTTTCCTATAACCCGATACCCCGTCAGCTCTGCTGCGTGGAGCCTTCATTAATTGATCTCGGTTTGACAATGTGGAGGGAGCAATGCAGGATTTTGAAATTTTATTTGTAGATGACGATAGAGCGATTTTGGAGCTTGTTAAAGAATACCTGGCAACCTTTGACTACCATGTTCATGTTGTTGACAACGGCCTAAAAGCTCTTGAACTCATCAAAGACAAGAAGATTGATGTTGTCTTCACCGACTTT
>JASFJP010000151.1:0-9035 GCA_050121225.1 Desulfobacterales bacterium | reverse complement strand
TGCAGAACGGATTATCCATGAATACCGCGGATTGAACTTATCACGCCCGCCAATGCTCACCTGGGTGTCTTCTGCCCGCGAAGCGCTGAATGTTCTCAATCAAAAAAAATTTGATCTGGTCATTACGATGCCTCAAGTCGATGAAACCGATGCGTATGAATTGGGCCGCCAGATTAAAACCAAATTTACGGATCTACCCGTTTTTCTGATGATCCAAAACACCAGCCGCCATTTGCTCGATCGCAAATATACGGATCGCACATCGATTGACCGAATATATGTCTGGTCTGGGAACTCCGACCTCTTATTGGCCCTGATAAAAAACCTTGAAGACCGACTTAACGTCGCCTACGACACCCGGCGCGCCAGAGTACGCGTCATCATTCTGGTGGAAGATTCGCCTATCTATTATTCATCGCTGTTGCCGTTACTGTACAAAGAAATCGTCAGCCAAACCCAAGCGGTCATGGAAGAGTCCCTTAACGACGAACACCGCATATTACGGATGCGTGCCCGACCCAAAATATTAGTGGCCCGAAACTATGAGGAAGCGGTTGAGCTCTACCAGGAATACAAACCTTACCTGCTCAGTGTTTTTTCCGATGTCCGCTTTCCCAAAAATGAAGAACTGGATGATGAGGCCGGCTTTAAACTGCTTTCAATGATTCGGGAAGACAGTCCTGACTTGCCCCTCTTAAACTTTAGCTCCGAAGAGTCCAATCGCGAACGTGCCCAAAACATACCGGCCGTTTTTTTGAACAAGAATTCTGCCACGTTGCATTCGGCGATCCGCAGCTTTTTTATGCAATACCTGGGATTCGGCGAATTTACCTTCCGGCTACCAGACGGCAGAGAAATCGCCAAAGCCTCCAACCTACGCCAAATGGAGGACATATTGCCAACGGTTCCGGATGAATCTGTTTTTTATCATGCCACCCGCAATCATTTTTCAAGCTGGTTGATGGCACGCTCTGAAATCATGCTGGCATCCAAACTTAAACCGGTTAAAATCAGTGACTTTAAAAGTATTCACGATGCCAAAGAATATCTGGTTTCCATTATTCGCGAACGTCGCATGGGGCGCCAAAAAGGCATCATCACAGAATTTGATTCAAACCGATTTGACCCGGATGCTGATTTTACCAAAATCGGCAAAGGCTCGCTGGGCGGCAAAGCCAGGGGGCTGGCATTTATGTCCACACTTTTGAAAAACAGCCCCGATTTGCATGACAGATTCAAAGATGTCAGCATTAGCGTCCCTAAAACGATCGTTGTGTCGACCGAAGGATTTGATGCATTCATCAGCGAAAACGACCTGGGCGAGGTCGCCACCAAAGATTACGGTGATGCAAATATTATTGAATTATTTGCAAATGCCAGAATGCCCGCCATGCTGAAGCGTGACCTGAAACACTATTTAAAGTACGCTCGTTATCCACTGGCCGTGCGATCATCCAGTCTGCTGGAGGATGCGCAATTCCAGCCTTTTGCCGGTATCTATAAAACCTATATGATCCCCAATAATCATTCTGATCTGACCGTAAGATACAGGCAGCTGCTTCTGGCCATAAAGCTGGTGTATGCCTCAACGTATTGCGAAAGCGCGCGCGCTTATATCAAAAGCACTTTCCATCGCACCGAAGATGAAAAAATGGGTGTCGTCATTCAACCACTGACCGGCAAGGTCTGTGGGCAGCATTACTATCCAGCGCTTTCAGGCGTTGCCCAATCCTATAATTACTACCCCATTTCATACATGAAACCTGAAGATGGGCTGGCACACATCGCACTGGGCCTTGGAAGAATTGTTGTCGAAGGCGGTGCTGCCATGCGCTTTTCCCCAAAATACCCGCAGTTTCTGCCTCAATTTTCAACCGTTGATGACATTTTGGAAAACGCGCAACGCTTTTTTTATGCTCTTAATCTAAACGGCTTTCCGGAAGATTTCACCACCAATGAAGATGCCACCCTCGTAAAGCTGGATATCGACGCCGTAATGCATAATGCCCCCGTACGGCAACTATGCAGCACTTATTTAGCCCAGGATCATCGCATCCGTGACGGTGTTCAGGCATCCGGGTATCCGGTATGCACCTTCGCCAGCATTTTAAAATATGAATCTTTGCCGCTGGCCGAAATCATCACTGAAATTCTGTCTTTAGGCAGGCAGGGCATGGGCTGCCCGGTGGAAATTGAATTCGCCGTTAACATGCCACTTGAAGCGGAGCAGAAGTCTACATTTGAGTTGCTACAAATCAGGCCCATGACCGTCAATCAATCGAATCTGTCAGTTGAGATCAGCGATAACGATATTGCCAAAGCCTTCTGTTATTCAACCATGGCTTTGGGTAACGGCCGGTTTGAAGAAATTCAGGATATCATCTTCGTAAACCCAGACACCTTTGATGCGGCCGACACCATCAAAATTGCTAGCGAAATTTCTCAGGTCAACAAAGAGATGACCCGGCGCCGCCGAAAATACCTGCTTATCGGTCCGGGGCGCTGGGGATCGGCGGATCGTTGGCTGGGGATTCCGGTCGGCTGGACGGATATCTCCAGTGTGGGTGCCATTGTTGAAACAACCATCGAGGGTTTAAAGGTGGACCCCTCCCAGGGCTCCCATTTTTTTCATAACATTATTTCTCTGGGAATCGGCTACCTGAACACAGCAGAAAGCGGCCAGGATTTTATCGACTGGGGATGGCTGACATCTTTACCGGCAGCGACACAGACCTCTTACTTAAAACATGTTCGCATTCAAAAACCGCTCGTCATAAAGATCGATGGTAAGGAATCAAGAGGCGTTATTATTCCGTAGAAGCGGTCTCAAAACTCCATCTAACGCCCGATGACTGCGTTCCAATTCGATTCAAAATGCTTGCGTACTATCGTGTACGCTCCACTTTCGAATCGAATTGACGCCTTGTCCTCGAACGTGATCTGAAGTTTTGAAACCGCTTTAATTTATACTTCCACCCGAGTATGAATAAAATGATAGCTTTTGGGCAAGCAAAAAATCTGTTAAATCCAACCTAAATAGAGCGATTGTCGAGGTCGAAGATCCGCCTCTGGATAGAATTCCTTTTTAAATATTTCTAATTTTTAAAACCTGAAACGCTCGGATTAGGGTTACTGGATTTCGAAGTTGTATTTACTACTGCCGCCGGACACCTTTAAAAAATAGGGCGGCAGCACATTTTTCGGTATTTCGAAGGTTTTGGATGTACCTGGCGCCAGCTCAGC
Organism: Desulfobacterales bacterium; assembly: GCA_050121225.1. Lineage (GTDB taxonomy): Bacteria > Desulfobacterota > Desulfobacteria > Desulfobacterales > JAFDCJ01 > JAFDCJ01. The sequence continues at coordinate 5,792 of JASFJP010000151.1, read as the reverse complement.
AGAATAGATGCCTTTTCGATGGGCAACATTGCCGATTGACAGCTTCAGCGGATCTCCTTCTGCGGCAGTGCTAAACAAAATGGTTTTGCCATCATTTGCTGAGAAGGTATACCAGTCCTCTTCATCCAATCCACCTAACTCACCGGCAATTGGCCTACCGGCAGTGATCTTAACCGCCTCGGCAATGCGGTCACCGGCGTCTATACCCAATCCGGCGTCATTTTGCTGCTCTGACAGAACTTCAAATTCGTAAAGGCTACTGCCATCAGAGGCTTCAAGAAAGTAAATGCCCCCGGTTGTATTATTGGTCATCAAACGCGTCGATGCCGTGGTTCCAGGCAGCACCTCTTGCGATGGCCAAATCTCGATACCATCAACATTGCGCAAGGCGAATTTAATCGGACCGCCTTCGTTATCATTGGTAAGAGTCATTGTCATTATGCTGCCGGACAGCATATCAAATCGATACCAGTCCTTTTCATCATAGCCACCCATCTCTCCGGAATAAGTACGACCCGGCACAATTTTAAGCGCATCCGCCATCTTGTCTCCTGCATCAGCGCCGGAGGCCGCATCGTTTTGCGATTCGATGTAAATGTCAAATCCATAACGTCCGCTGCCGTAATAGGCTTCAAGATAATAGGTCCCACCGGAAGTGGTGTTCATCATCACGCGTTTGAGTTTGGTTTCACCCGGTAGAACGACCCCAGAGTACCATACTTCGCTGTGTTCAAAACTTCGCAGTGAAAACTTCATGGCTTCACTGCTCTCGCTGGGGCCGAAGGCAAGTTTTAAAGTATGGCCCGGTGGAATATCGAATCGATACCAGTCTTCTTCATCAAAATCGCCCATCTCACCGATAAAGGAGCTATTGGCGTCAATGGCAAGCGCCTTGGTAATCCGGTCGCCGGCGTCAACTCCCGATCCGGCATCGTTTTGGCGCTCGATAAAAAGATCCAGCTTATAAGAACCAATACCGGAATAAATCACTGCATAGTAGATTCCTCCTGAGAGGTTGTTCATCAGCAAGCGGGTCGAGCGGGTTGATCCCGATGCGGTTTCACCGGAATTCCACAGCTCGTTTCCTTCAAAATCCCGCAGCGCAACTTTTATCAGTTTACTATCTTCACCGGCTGTAAAATCCAGTTTTAAAACATTGCCGGCATCCAAAGCGAATCGAAAATAATCCTGCAGGTCTTCTCCAGATAAGGTCCCGGTCAAAATACCGGAAGAAATCTCCATGCCCTGGTTAAGGGAATCATTGGGCTCAGCTTCGGTGATGGTTGGTTTCTCTATACTTTGGATCGGCCTCAGACCGGTTTCAGACTGACGCGAAATAAGGGACCTCGTCCGACTCTGGAACTGGTCTGAAATAGCTGTCAGATCTTTGATATTGCGCTCAATGTGGCCAAGTCTTGAATTGACAAGATCATAGCGCTCCTGTTGTCTGGCAACCTGCGTTTCGGCGACCTGATGCGAAAGCCGATCGATGCTTTGCTCATATTGACGAAAGTCGTCCTGACATTTTAAAAACTCATCGAAGATAATCTTATCATCGTGAAATAAAATGCAGCAGGTTTTGAGATCGGCCGTTAATTGCTCCGATTGCGCCCAAAGCTTCTGAAACTGATCATCATCTAAAAAAGTCCGACCTCGTTTTTTTATGAGATTGATCTTTTTCTCAAGACTGACAGTCGTCTGATTAAATATGCTGGCACAAGGATTGGATTTGGTCTTAAAATGGGAATACAAGAGATAGCTGAGTCCAATGAGGACTACAATGCCGCCTGCAACAATGATTCGCTTTTTCATGCTATTTTCCCGCGAGAGATTCGAAATTCTGATCTGTCGTCAACATACCGAATGAAGACTTGCTCTGCGTTTTCACTTTACTTATATGGTTTTCGTTAAGATTCACAAGAATTGCTTGGAAATCGAATTGAGAATACTATTAGTATAACATAGCTTTAAATTATTTGTCTCAGAAAATGAATTCGCTTTCGAGCGATGGCAGATTTAAAACAAAGCATTGCATCGTACATGAATTATGAACAAAAAAAATCCCTCAGCACCCTGACTAATTTGAGTTTCAGATTATGAGCCCTGAAGGATAGTCAGGATATTGTTACTTTTTTTTCATAGTTTAGATATGATTTTTCCCAATTAGATGAATCATTTTTGACATTTTGATACCACTGCGTCAGGAAATTGTCAGTTAAACAGATTAGCAAACTGAAATATAATATATTTTCAAATACTATGTTAACAACCATTTGATAAGGTCAGTTGACGATTAAACCCCATCAAATAGCCCGTTTAGGCCATTTGCCGCTATAGAGAGTTTCTCCTTCCACTTTTATAAATCAGCAAATTTCAGACAGTTACATACCATTTTGAGTTAAATATAGTTCTGGCATAACTGTTGCTTGCTTAAAGAAACCAATCTCAAGCCAAAGCTAATCAACAGAATAGGAGAAACAGGATATGCAAGAAATTGCAATAAATCTAGATTCAGAAGGACATGAAATGAAATTCATTAAAATGATCGGAGATGTGGCTTTTTTCAAGTGTCCGATCTGTGCTGATTATGAGCGTACACTTAATTTAAAAACAGGGGAGCTAACGCGAAATAGAGATTCACGCATTAAACATTATGGATCAATATGTGGAATGAACCCTTCCGATTGCACACAAAGTAATTGAGGGTTAAGAGTGGGCCACAGCCCCCACATGGAGGCGAAAGGACCCTGTCATGAAACGGAGATGGTTCACTCAGTACTTTAAAGGATCTGTTGTTGAGCAACTGCTCAGTGAGACTGCCGGCCCTGCTGAACTGTGCCGGCGCTAAAACATTGCCTCCGGACAGCTTTCCACTTGGAAACAACAATATGCCAACGGTAAGCTGGATCCGGAAGTTCTTTTTCCATCATACCTGCCACTTTTACCACCCATCAAAAGAGGAATTTGAAAAATCCGATCTACCCCCAATTGACTTTGACATTGAATTTTAATTGTTGCTAATACACATTCAATATACTGCCCTTCAGAAAAGAACTGTTTGGCAGGCTGGCAGACACGCCGGGAGGTCGGTTAAATGTCAAAAAAGCTTCCAAGCGATACGCGCCCACCGAAAGAGATTTGCCGATCATTTTGAAGGTCCTCTTTCCACTCGATATAGGAATGCTACGGGTTAGCCCGATGATTTCATGTGGTCCCCCCAGCCGCTTGGCATATATTGTTAGTGTTTTTTCGATCGACTCGTCTTCCGGAATGATCACGTCAGTGAGATCGACATTCACATGCACTTCAAAGATTTGGGTTTGACTTAAGGTCGTGGTAGGGGTATCCGCACCAACCGGAATAATTCTCAGATCACTTAAAAGTTGTAACGGCCCGGAAATATGTTCGGCGTCAATAAAGTCCTCTACTGTTTCACCCGGAGGAATAGACTGGGCAACGTGAGGTTCAGTTTTTTCAACTTTATGTTCAACTTGGGGAAGATAGCGAGACATAAATTCGATTATTGCGCTTCCATCCAGATCGGTAAAGGCCTTTTTATCTTTAGTTAGTATGTGTTCAATTTTTCCTTGATATTGCCCTTGATAGCGGTAGAGATCGATGCGGTAGGATGACTTTTGAGATAGAATATCCTTGGAGATAGCCTTATCCCAGTGCTCTGCGGCTTCAAACTTGCCTTTTAAAAATTCGATGACCTTATCCAGCTCTGAGATTCTTTCCACGAGTTGGTGTTCGTGTGTCTCAGACACTTGCAACCTTCTTGCGGCATCTTCGGCTAGATTTAATTTTGTCCGTAATTCTTTTAGGTTAGCTAATTCATCCTCGGCTTGTTGGAGTTTTCCCCGGCATTCAGAAATCTCGTTTTCTTGCTTTTTCAGGGCATCTTGAACTTCGTTGAGCTCTTCCTGTAATTGGAGTTTGGTCTTTTTAGTATTTGGCGCTGTTACCCCTCGTTTTCTTGATTTTGAATTCTTCATGAAAACGCCCTTTATTCAGTTATCTCGAACGACCAGTTACCAATAATTTTATAATTTTCTCCGCATTTTTTTGGAATATGAGGGGAGGAAGCTTAGAGTTCTGAAAAAGCCTAACCGCCGCAAACGTCTGGCGTGGTTATGGGAGTCTTATAGCGTATGAGTAGCAGGCAGCTTTCACCTGCGGGGCAATAATTCTTATCCATCCCTAAGCTTCAATGTCTGCACCTGATGCAGGGCACACAATCTCATATTTGTTCTTCTGTTAAGGATCTATGCGAGGGGAAAGTGTCTGGAAACCGCTAATAGAACGCTTCATCTCACCGTAAGTACCCCTTTTTAGGCGAACACAACCCGGCGTTTTTTATCTTTGGCTTGTGCAACCCATATCCGCTCAGCTTTCAAAATACGTAAACTCAATCGATTTTTTACAAAACTTGAAGCAATGGCAACTCAAGATAACCTAAACTCGGAGTCTTGCTCTGAATTGTCACGAGAACCCCCAATGAATAATGTCCTGGATCTAAATGGACTTTAGGTAAAACAGTATCATACGCTACTTTCCCCGCAACAAAATTCTCAGGTTTGGTGTTGCCCAGATGGTGCTTGGTGCCTGTAGACCGATTTCGAACGTGAAATTCGGCCTTGTATGTATCCTTACTTCCGGCAACTTCATCTGCAGCGAGCTTGTCGAGTTCAAAACCTGCTTGCAGAGTGAACGGTTGGTCTCCTTTAAGCATTCCCGGAAATGGCCTGCCGGCCTGCGCGAAAACAATAGGTGTCTCGGCCTTCGGGGGTTGAAAGACCCGAACATAGGTGACCTCCAACTTCTGGGAAGGCACAGTTTTTGAAGAAGGGAGCTCGGCCGAGGGGGGTTCTTTTGCAGGTTTCTCCTTTACCATCTTATTTAACTGATCATTTAGCTGATTTTGAATCCACTGAAAAAGTCGGTCGGTCTGAATGCCAGACCATTTTTCAAGGCTGTTCGTTTCGATGTGGTTTACCTTGGTCCGTTGCTCCTCGCCACGATCTGCAGCCTGTCGGGTCTGAAAATCCACTTGAAATGATGCCAATGAATTCCATTGGGTCTCACCGCTGGGTAAGGAGGCTCCTCCACCCGATTCTACAGTTGCCGCTTCCATCCCCCGCTCTGGTGATGCCGCTTCAGCCAACTCTTTGGCTTCATCTATCCAAAACTCAATCGTTTTACGGCCGACGCCGCTTCTTTCGCTCTTGAGACGTGTTTCAATTTCGTCGATTGTAAGAGCAGCCAAGTCGCTGAACGTACAGACGCCGAATGATTTCTTCAGCCATTGCTGGCGGTGCAGCCCGATGCCCTTGATTTTTGTTAGATCATCATATTTTTTCTTTTTAGTATTCATCATTCCTCCCTTTGTAACCCGGGGCACATTAAATAAATGCAACGGTCATCAGCCGTCGCTTCACATGGGTTCCTGTGTACCTTCAACACACACTATTTAACATGCAGAGTACAGGATAGGCACATACGCGTTTGAATCGTTGGCCTCGAGGTGCAAAACGGCTCTCATTACAATCACAATCAAAGCAACTCCCGAGGCCAACGATTTTCTCAATTACCCAACCTCCATCAACAATCAGGAATAGGCGGGCACAATCTGAATAATTGGACCCTCTATGAATCCCGTGACAGATAAATTAGGGATGGTTACCGCCGCAAAGAGCTTGTATGTCCCTGGTTGTAAATATGCAGGGACGGGAACATTCGCTAAACGGAGGCAGCCACTGCTTAACGATCAATAGCGACTTTGGCGTCCATCA
>JASFJP010000150.1:0-9168 GCA_050121225.1 Desulfobacterales bacterium | reverse complement strand
GGCATTCCCATCGGCATTGGGTTAGCACCCGAGCTCGATACAAATATGGTGCTTCGCTCTATTATGGCCTCCTTTGGGGCTTCGGTTCAAGACGCTGACGGTCGTCTGATCCTCAAATCTAACCAAACTCTGGATGCCATGAAATTTGTCAAAGCCCTTTATCAAGAAACCATGACGGATGAAGTCTTTACCTGGGATGCCTCGTCAAATAATCGCATGATGTTAGCAGGCCGTGGGTCGCTTACGGCGAATGCCATCTCGATCACCCGCGCTGGAGAAAATCAAAAAATTCCCCTTGCAGACCGAATCTGGTTGGCAAAGGCCGCCAACGGGCCTGTGCGCCGAGTCGGGGTAAACCATCTGGTGGATGCTTATGTCATATGGAAGTTTGCAGAAAATATTGAAGGCGCTAAGAAATTTCTGGTGGATTACGTTGCTCAGTCTCGAGCAGTGTTTCAAAAAAGTCAGTTTTATAACTTTCCGTGTTATCCCAAAGCGGTTTCCGATATAAACGAGCTCATCAGCCATGATTCACAGGCTACTCCGCCTGACAAATATCAGGTCTTCAAGGATGTTACAGAGTGGACAGTGAATGTCGGTTTTCCAGGCTATGCGAATTCCGCCATTGATGAGGTCTTTAGTAAATGGATCCTGCCCAAAATGTTCGCCCAAGCCGCATCCGGCAAAGCAACGATAGAAGACGCACTGGATCAGGGCCACAAGGAAGTAAAACAGATTTTTGATACTTGGAGCGCCAAAGGAAAAATATAAACACCTGCAAAGAGAGAGTTTTCAGGAATTATCGGTCGTGCCAAATAATTGAAAGGTGAAAAAATCATGAAATGGATGAAATGCGTTTCCCTGATAGGCCTGGGAGTATTGCTTTCCGCCTTGGCTTATGGAGAACAGCAGAAGAAAAAGATCTTCGTGGTCAGCAGTTATCACAAGAGCTATCTCTGGTCTCAATCGACCCAGAAAGGCTTAACTGACGCCATGCTCAATTACGGATACTTAGATAACAGTCAACAGGCAGAAGCTTTTACGAAAAATGACCATGTTGAAAGTTCAAAGGTCTTCATTAAGAAGGCCTGGATGGATACTAAACGCAAGAATAGCTTCAACGATATTGCGAAGACAACGGGTCGTATTATGCAGGCAATTGATGCGTATAAACCTGATCTGGTTTTGCTTGGCGACGACAATGCCGCGAACTATATTGGAAACCAGTTATTAGATACGTCAATTCCTGTCGTTTTTTGGGGAATCAACGGATTGCCTCTAAAATACGGACTGGTAGAAAGCATGGACAGCCCGGGGCATAACATTACGGGCGTCTGGCAAGCAGGATATCCTAAGGAAAGTCTGGAGCTTTTGAAACGACTGATCCCCGAAGCTGAGAGGTTTGCGATTCTTGCCTGCGATTCGGAAACCTCTAGACCCCGTGTCAAACAGATTGTAAACCTGGCGAAAAAAGAGAAGTTGCCTCTCAAACTGGTGGGTGTGGTCGTGACCAACTCCTTTTCTGAATTTAGAACCAGAACGCTTGAATTGATTCCCAAAGTGGATGCCTTCTTTATTCTTAACCACGATACATTCATGGATGATCAGGGTAACCATGTGGATATGCTTGAAGCGGGAAAATGGTATCTGGAAAACGTGAAAAAGCCCGAAGTCGCCCCTGAGCCTCAATTTATCAGGGAAGGAATGCTGGCAACGGCCAGTGATTCAGGCTATAATCAAAGTTATAAAGCCTTTGAAATGGCCTATGATATCCTGGAACAAGGATTGAACCCAAGCCGGATGAGAACCGTCATTCCCCCCAAAGGTCCCCTGATGGTCAATCGTATCCGGGCAAACACACTCGGAATTTCATTGGAAGATAAAATGGATACCATTGATGAAATTGTTGAGAACTCAGTTGCATTAGAAAAATAAATTTGCACTATGGCATCAAAAAGCAAAAAAGGAATTTCTATCTTTGTCAGAATATTGATTGTTTTTTTGAGCGTGAATATCGCCACAAGCGGCATTCTAATGGTGATCGCCTTTGCATTTCACCGCAGAGCGATAGAAAAGCGGACCAAGGAAACCATCACTCAGCAACTCGAAATCCTTCATGATAATTTTGAAAATGACTATCGACTCGATTTGAAAAGATCCCTCGAAGTGTTAGTGTCTTCTTCCATCCTGGATGATTATCTTACAGTCTCAGAGTTTCAGAAAGCAATCCTGGGCAAGAAGATAGAGCAGTTGTTTAAGCAAACCATTAAAACCTGCAAGACGTACCATAACATCCGGTTTGTCGGTGCAGATGGAAATGTTAGCATCAGTGTAGCGGGAAAGTTGCGCCGTAAAGAAGCAGTCAATTTAAAGCAAATTAACCTCGAATCTCTGCCTTCCCCGACTTCGTCCTTAGGAGCCAGCGCAAAATTATTTCAAACTCTTGAATCCATTCCCTTACTGCTTTCTGGTGGTTATATGGAGTGGTTCACGCCGCCGAGAGAACTTCAGCTTGAAGGTCCTTTTGTGGATGAGAATGGAACGCTCTCTTTGCTCGCAGGGGTTTCCAAGCTTGATCTGGATGTTGGCGCCTTTGGCGGCGTCATTATGATTCAACAAAAGTTAGAAAAATTTTTTGATGGGCTACGTTATGTGAAATTTTTTGATGAAAATCTGATATGGGTTTTCGACGCCAAGGGTCATTTATTGCAAAGTCCTGAAAAAGAAGAAACCCGTTTAGAGCCCACTCAACATCTATTGGAAGCTTTTCAGGGAACTCCCAAACTGATCGATGTGAAAGAGGGCCTGGTTGCCTACCAAGATTTTTCTATTATACCGGGGAAGCCGTTTGTCAGGGTGGTGATCAGCATACCGGGTGCCCTTTTACTGAAGGATTTTTCCTCTGCTGCTCGCTTTTTTTCCATAGTGATGGTGAGTTCGCTGGTCATGGTACTATTGGTTTCACTTTATGTATCACGTTATCTTTCAAAACCGATTATTGAGCTCGCTGATGCAGCGAACCGTTTGGCTGAAGGGGATCTGGCCGCAACGGTCCAGCTAGAATCGACGGGTGAAGTCCAAATGCTCGTCAACAGTTTCAATCAGATGGTCGCAGATTTAAAAAAGCAGAGAAATGAATTATCAAGATCACAGCGGGTCGCTGAACAAGCTAACCAAGCCAAGAGCGAGTTTCTAGCTAACATGAGTCATGAGCTCCGAACGCCTCTAAACCATATCATTGGTTTTACAGAGTTGGTGCTGGATAAATCATTTGGGGACTTGACTGAGGTGCAAGAAGAATACCTCAAAGATGTCCATGACAGCAGCAAACATCTGCTTTCTTTGATCAACGATATTTTGGATCTATCCAAAGTTGAGGCCGGAAAGGTGAAGTATGAGCCTACCGAGGTTCAAATCAGAGACATTCTAACCAACAGCCTTGTCATGATCAAAGAAAAAGCTCTAAATCATGGTATCAAAATAGCAACTGAACTTAACGGCATCCCGAAAACTATACAGGCGGATGAACGCAAGCTCAAGCAAATACTATACAATTTATTATCAAATGCCGTTAAGTTCACTCCGGATGCCGGACATATATTGCTGTCAGCTGAGCGTGTTTCCGATACCGAAAAGCAATTTCAAGACCTGTCTGCTTCTGGTCTTAATTACATTCAAATTTCTGTCGAGGATTCCGGTATTGGTTTGAACCAAGAAGATTTAGAAAGAATTTTCCATCCTTTTGAGCAGGTTGATAATTCTGCCAGCCGCCGATTTCCGGGGACTGGACTTGGATTGTCGTTAACGAAAAGCCTCGTCGAACTTCACGGAGGCAAAATTTGGGCTGAAAGTGAAGGCGAAGGCAAAGGAACAACCTTCTCTTTTTGTATTCCGGTATAATTCCTCCACCAACACCCGTGACGGCGACAATTACCTCGGGTGATGAATCAATAATTTATCCATCTTCCACCCAGCGGACCGCAGAAATCCACTCCACCCGATCGCTTTGTTGAGCTACCATCTTGAAATTGGTCGATCCCTTAATTCCGCACTTTCCTCCCGCTGAATTTTTCTTCTTGACAAATTTCGGGGGATTTTTTATGGCTATTTTATAGCTAAATTTTAACTATTTTATAGCTTTTTTGTTTTTTCTTGACAAATTCAGGATAGCCTTTTATAACTATTTTATAGCTAAATTGTAGCCAATTTATAGCTATAAACGCTCTGCCTTCAACCTTCGCGACGACGCGGATTGGCAACAGCATCATAAATAAATTTAATTGTTTAAAAGAATTACTTTCTTGTCATCGAGAACTCAACCGGTGCCAAACTGGAACGTCGGTGAAAGCAGGCCGTAAGGAATCAACGTGTTTTGCCAACCAGAGGAGAATATGGTCGCCCTGAAAAGACAAACGGGCCTGAAACAGATCAGCAGAAATCCGCAAGATCCGGTCAAGTTCCCTAAGACCAAATTCGAGGTTTTCGGGGAAGAGATGATCGAAAAGGAAGTTAAATCGTCCGGAAACAGCGGCCGGGTCTACCTACCTCTGGATTGGGTGGGCATGGACGTCAAAATCATTCGCATCGATTGATGGAGAGAGGGATGAGGGCCGTTTTGAGATAAGTGCCTGAAACCCATGATTAATTCGTGTTCATCCAAAAATTAAAAAGTATGCCACGAATTCAGGTAATCTAGAAGGGGAAAAAAATGAGGTACGCCGAAACAGGGATTAACTTAGAAATTGATCTTACCCGAGGAAACATTGAAAGGGTACAAACGGACCCAAGAGACACCGAGCTTTATCTGGGGGGTCTAGGTACTAACGCCAAGATATTGTGGGACAGGGTTCCTCCTGAAGTTGAACCCTTTTCTCCTGAGAATTTACTCATATTCAGTGCCGGTCTTTTATGCGGCACACCTGCTACCGGTTGTAATCGCACCATAGTTTCCACCATATCTCCTCAGACTAAGTTAATGGCATTTTCAATGATGGGGGGGTTTTGGGCACCGGAATTGAAGTATGCCGGTTATGACAAAGTGATCCTTCGCGGCAAGTCCCCCGATTTGGTTTATTTGTGGATCAACAATGACAAGGTAGAAATAAGAGATGCGTCCCATTTGCAAGGTAAAGGTGCCACTGAAACTGCAGAACTTATTCGCCAGGAGTTGAAGGAGCCCAGAGCCCAGGTGGCTGCTATCGGCCTGGCCGGTGAAAATAGGGTCTATTTTGCTTCCATCGAGCAGGGCAGATCCAGTGCCAGCCGAATGGGAATTGGCGCCGTTATGGGCGACAAAGGTGTCAAGGCGATCGCAGTCCGCGGTACAGGGGACATCAATATTGCGAAACCGACTGAATATCTGGAACTTTGCTACGAAGTGCTGGAATATATAAAATTCCGAAATGAAAATCCAATTCCGGGAGTCATGACCATCTTGCAAGGGCTCGGGTCACCGCAAGAGATGCAAGTCCATGATGAAAAATGGCACACCGAGAATTTCATGTGGGGAAACTCCCGCGTGCGCCGAAGAGATTTTTGGACCGATGAGGTCAAAAGGGCTTGGACGCAAACCATGGAGAGTATGCGGACACGGCTAATAAGCTGCTATAACTGTCCCATGCAATGCGCGGCAACCATTTCCCCCCCGGGACAACCAACCTACATGATGAAATGTTTCTCGAAACTGACCTATACCATGGCGGCCATGTCAGACCTGGATTTTGGTTTGAAAATCGCACAACATGCTACGGAATATGGCGTGGACGGATACTCAACCCCGCAAGTGATGGCCTTCGGCCTTGAACTCTATGAAAACGGTATTTTAACTGATGACGACTTTCCAGGCATGCCGTCCGACAACGAGGGAAGATTTTATTGGCTACTTGACCGAATTGTCCGGCGGGAAGGGATCGGAGATGTTTTGGCCAATGGTACTTACTGGGCGGCCAAAGAGATTGGTAAGGGTGCGGAAGAATATGCCCATAATAATATTAAGAAACATGAACAGCTGCCTCTCAAACTATCCATGCTGAATCCCGTTTATTTCCTCATGTATGCAACCGGTGAGAAAATAAACATTACTCAGATTGAAGGGCAATTCCCCCAGGCGCCTTACCCCAAAAGAGAGCATAGAGAAGCGTTTGTAAAGGATTGGTTCCAGGTTCCTGATGAAAAGTTCAAGCAATATTTTTTGGACTGGGAACCACGCGGAGAAAACTCAAATCCATATTATCCGACGGTTCAGATGTCTTGTGACATCGTAGACTGGCAAGAGAAAATGCACTACATCGACGACGCCCTGGGTCAGTGTGCCGGTTTGTCATCATTCCCCCTGAAACCGCCGTATCATATACACAATTACCCGAAATTTATTTCAGCAGGTGCCGGGATTGATATGGATGAAGATAAACTGTCACAAGCCGCCAAAAGGTACCGAACTTTAGTAAGAGCCATTAATATAAGAAGAGGGATGCGCAGAAAAGATGACAAGCCGCCGGAGAACCATTGGAAGAAACGATTTCCCGAACTTGAAAAGGAACTTTTAGATACCTATTACAAATTTAAAGGATGGAATAACGATGGTATTCCGACGAAAGAGTCTTTACACGAATTGGATTTGGAATACGTGAGCGAAGACTTCCTACAGAGGGGGATCTTGACGGATGGTGAAGATGCCCCTTCAAAAGAGACATCGGTGGAGAAAGAACAGGAATAAAGTGAAGGAGGCGATAACCGTGCCAGCTGAGAAGAAGAAAATAATTAAAACAATAAAAATTGATGTCGACAAATGCCATGGATGCCGGGCATGTGAAATGATCTGCTCCGCCTTTCACGCGGCGCCTAAATATAGCAGCAATAATCCGGCGAGGGCTCGAATTCGCGTGATTAGCGAGCCACTGTCGGACATATATGTTCCTGTATACGCGGGTGATTATGCTCCCGCCGAATGTGCCGGCAGAGACAAATACACGATTGACGGAAAGGAATACGACGAGTGTGCCTTCTGTAGGGCTTCTTGCCCATCCAGAGACGAGTTCAAAGAACCGGATTCCGGACTCCCGCTAAAATGCGATATGTGTGAAGGCGAAGAAGAGCCCTTGTGTGTGAAGTGGTGCACTGTTGATGCCCTGACTGTAGAGGAAAGGGAAGAGGAAGTCGAAGAAGTGGAAGAGCAAGAGGAGTTGGAGATCGGATTGGAATCGCTGGCAGACAAATACGGATTAGATAAGCTAAAGGATGCGCTAGCCCGAATGTCAAAGAAGAACTAAAACATTGTACCGTCCAAAGGTTCAGGATACACAGGTTCAGGGTTCCGGGTTCAGAGGTTTAAAACCGTTGATCAATGGCTTTTGCAGGAAAATGCATATTAGTGGATCCTACTGAGGATATTCCGATAAGGTGACCCTGAACGGTGAACCCGACTCGGCTGAGCCGTTCGAGCCTGAGCGCACAGCCGAAGGGCTCGTCGCAAGCTGAACCTGTAAACCGCTACAAAAAATTATGGCGAAAGAAGAGGATTGATAACTACAGTGGAAAACGTAGCCGACTATAAAGAGATCGTAGATGTCATAAAAGAGAACGGCGGCGAAGCCTTCAAGTTATGCTATCAATGCGGTTTATGTGATGTTGTGTGTCCGTGGAACAGGGTTAGAACCTTTAGCATGCGCAAGATAGTTCGCGAGGCCACCTTCGGTTTAACGGATATCGAAAGTGACGATATATGGCTCTGCTCGACCTGCGGAACGTGCCCTCAACAGTGTCCCCGGGACGTCAGACAAATAGAATCTGGCGTAGCGCTGCGCCGGATTGCCACCGAATATGGGGTTTTTCCTACTTCTGTACAGTCGATCCGCTCTGTGAGTGCCAGCCTCAGGGGTGCCGGCAATCCCTTGAATGAAAAGCGAGAAGATCGGGCAAAATGGGCTGAAGGCCTATCTGTAAAACCGTTCACCGAGGAAATGGCAGTCTTGTATTTCTCCGGTTGTTACCTGAGCTATGACCCCAGAATGAAAAAAGTAGCTGTTGCCACCGCCAATATTCTAAATAAAGCAGGGGTAGAATTTGGCATCCTGGGCACCCAGGAGAACTGTTGTGGAGAAAGCATCCGCAAGACCGGTGATGAGGAATTATTCAAGCGCCTGGCCAAGGAAAACATCAAAAACTTTATTGATAATGGTGTCAAGAAAATCCTTGTTTCCTCCCCCCATTGCTACCATACCTTTAAAAACGAATACCCTGAATTTATGGTGAATTTTGAGGTCCTTCATATTACCCAATATTTATCCGAGCTTATTGATGAGGGCAGGCTCCAGTTCAACAAGGCGTACGGTAAGAAAGTAACGTATCATGACCCATGTTACCTGGGTCGGCATAACGGCATCTATGACGAACCTCGCGATGTTCTAAAGAAGGTACCCGGTTTAGAGCTAAATGAGATGCCTGAGTCGCGGCAAACCAGTCTGTGCTGCGGCGGCGGTGGCGGCCGGATTTGGATGGAAACACTGAAGGGTGAAAGATTCTCCGACATCAGAATAGAACAAGCTCTGGGCGTAGGGGCTGAGGTGCTGGTTACGTCCTGCCCTTACTGCATTACCCATTTCGAGGAAAGCAGGTTATCCTTGGAGGATAATCAAAGCTTAGTGATTAAGGATATTACGGAAATTGTTGCTGAGGTGATTTAACCCAACTGGTGAAACTGTGGGGTGAAACCTGATGAGGTGATTGAACGTGGAAAACGAAACAGTAATAGTAGGAAAAGATCAACAACTTAGTCAAAGTCTGACAGACAGCGATTTTGGAGACGTATTGATTGTGGGCGGTGGGATCAGCGGTATTCAAGCTTCTCTCGATCTTGCCGATTCGGGTTATAAGGTTTATTTGGTTGAGAAATCACCTGCCATCGGCGGCCATATGGCCCAGCTTGACAAGACCTATCCCACCAATGACTGCTCCATGTGAATACTCTCGCCCAAACTGGTCGAGGTCGGCCGGCATCCAAACATTGAGGTCATGACGTATACTGAAGTAGACAGCGTAGAAGGGGAAGCAGGAGACTTCAAGATTACCCTGAGTAAAAAGCCCAGATACGTTATAGAAGATAAATGCACGGGTTGTGCGACCTGTGTAGAGTACTGCCCCGTAGAGGTCCCTGATCCCTACAATCAAGAT
>JASFJP010000149.1:0-9173 GCA_050121225.1 Desulfobacterales bacterium | reverse complement strand
CTTATGGCATTTTAACATATCGTCAGAGTAATCTTAGGGTATGATAATATTGGATGCGGGATTCCCATCATGTAATACACTGAATAATACATGCCAAGAAAAAAATATCATTATCTCCCTAAGGACAGGTTATATTCAAATTAGCAAATTTTGACACTCAGCCGGCGAGGTATTTTGCTATTTTTCTCAGCTCCGGGGGAATATCCCGGAGTTCGGGAATTTCACCCACGAAAATGAGCAATCATCCTTATGGACAAACCACATCATAACCGATAAAAAAAAGAAAAGGTTATCAAAACATGAAAGCGCTGGGGAGGCTACATTTCCATGCGCGGCGGAAGGGTGGTTCTTGAGCGCAAGAGCTGCCCTTTGATTTTTGCTCTCAATTCATGGCCTGATTTTAATGCTTTATGCCGCTACAGCTCCTTGAAACCGGTGAATCACGTTGCCCATTTAAACGCCATTTAAAAGCAAAGGAGACTACCCCATGAAAGATCTGGTCACCCACATTGCGCGTGCATTGGTGGACAAACCCGATGAAGTATCGGTGGCGGAAGTCACAGGCAATCACACCTCAGTTCTGGAATTGAAGGTTGCCAAAGAGGATATCGGAAAAGTCATCGGCAAGCAGGGTCGCACGGCTCAGGCGATAAGGTCCATAGTGAGCTCTGTTTCCGCCAAGGAAAGAAAACGCACTGTTCTTGAAATAATGGATTAAAGCGCCTGTAGATCTGACTGATCACCCATATTCATTCATCGAAATTGACAATCCATTGTAAATTGGCCTATATTCCAATACGATGATGTTGGCGATCGTCAACCTTATACTGCCTTCAGCGGGATTTCCGCAAAAATATACGAACATATACCCCAATTACGTTAAAAGCCAAATGGTAGATATTTCGAGCCTCTACTACCAGCAGAGAGATAACCCATGTGGGATAGTGCCGAGCTTTTGCAATGGTTGAACTAAATGCCAATGTAAGAGCTTTTTCCTATCTTAAAGCCGGAGAAAAAAACAATGGCTGGGAAATCAATATATGAACATATTGTCCGCGCAGAATCTGAATCTCAGTTTTACGATCTCAGATCCAATGCAGAACAAGGGCTTGAAAAAGAAGATCGCCGACTGGCCATAAAGCTTCTGCGACGTCGCGACAATATCTTAAAGGCGGTGTACCTGTTTACCGAACGTTTTCTGCGCATGCCCCCCAGTGATAGCAGTATCGCACCGATTTTGGAAAAATTAGGCCATGCGGCCGAAGTGAGCCGCGTATATATATTTGAAAACCATATTAAAGACGATGGAAGCCTCTTCATCGGGCAGCATTTTAAATGGAACGCTTCAGGAAAAGGCACTCAGCGCACCAATCCTAAACCGCAAGCGTTTCCCTGGATGGAAGCCGGCTTCGAGCGATGGGTTGAAAGGCTCAGACAACACAAGCTGGTTTATGGTCATACCAGCGACTTTCCCGAACAGGAGCGGTCGTTTCTTGCAGCGCAATCCATTATTTCGATTATGATAGCCCCCATTTTTGTCGGGGGAAACTGGTGGGGCATAATTGGCTTTGATGAATGCCGCACCAAACGCAAATGGTCGCCGGTGGAAATTGAAGCACTAAAAATCGCGGCCAATATTATTGGGGCCGCCATTCAACGCAAACAGGCCGAGGAGGCCCTGCTGGATTCAGAACAAAAGTATCGCCTCGTGGTGGAAAACGCCAATGAGGGTATCGTCATCACTCAGGATGAGATGCTAAAGCTCGTCAATCCACAGGTCACCCAACTCACGGGTTTTCCGGAAAATGAGTTAAAAACCCGCACGTTTCTGGATTATATTCATCCAGATGACAAGGATATGGTCATCGAACACCATCGCAAACGGCTTACCGGAGAAGAGATTCCTGAAATTTATTCATTCAGATTAATTGACAGAGAGGGGAATATACGCTGGATTCAGAATAACGGCGTCATCGTTGAATGGGATGGGCGTCCGGCCACTTTAAATTTTCTGCTGGATATCACCGAGCACAAAGAAGCCGAAGATGCCCTCCGCAAGAGTGAAGCTCAAAAGAAAGCCATCCTGGATGCAACCATTGACTGGATTCGACACGTAGACAAAGACCTTCGAATTCTGTGGTCCAATCAAACAACCCTTGAAGGGCTTCAATTGCCATCGGAAAAAATCCTGGGTCGATGCTGCTATAAACTGTTTTTCAACCGCGAAACACCCTGCGATAATTGCCCGACGCTAAAAGCCATGAAGTCCGGCAAGATTGAACGGGAAATTGTGCGCTTCGATGAGCTTCTGGGAAAAAAGGGAGAGTTCTACTGGGATTACTACAGTGTACCTATCAGAAATAAAACGGGCGAAATCAATAGTTTTATTCAAATATCCCGCAATATTACCGAACAGATCCAGGCGGAGAAGGCCTTGAGAGAAAGCGAAGGTAAATATCGCCAGCTTTTTGAAAACGAATCCGATGCGGTTATGATCTTCGATGCCGATACGCTTATGTTCGAAGATGCAAACCAGGCAACGTTATACCTTTTTGGATATTCGAAAAAAGAATTTCAATCCCTGAGAGTAGAAGATATTTCGGCTGAAAAAAACAAGACACGCATTTCCGTGGACAAAGTTATCAAAGACCAACCTGACAGCAATAAAGTCCCGCTGCGTTATTTCAAACGAAAGGACGGCTCTATATTTCCGGGTGAAATTACCGCCGGCAAGTTTGTTGCCGAAGGTCGAAAAAAAATTATCGGTGCGGTGCGGGATATCTCCGATCGCGTTCAGGCCGAAGACAAGATCCATACCCTCAACCAGGAACTGATAAAAGCCCAGGAAAATGAACGTAATCGGATTGCTCGCTATCTGCACGATAAAGTGGCTCAAGACCTTTCCACGTTAAAAATCGGTCTTGAAACGCTTTTTGACAACCCGCAACACATATCCGGCGAGCTGAACGGAAAAATGGCCGAGTTATCAAAAATTCTGCAAGAATCCATCTCAACCGTGCGAGATCTCTCTTATGATTTGCGACCGCCGGGCATGGACCAACTAGGATTGGTACGAACGATTTTCCAATATTGCGACGATTTCTCCGAAAAAAATAATCTTACCGTTGATTTTTACACGGCCGGTATGAGGGATTTAAAGCTCAATTTTGACACTGAGATCAATCTATTTCGCTTGATTCAAGAGGGGCTTAACAATATTAAACAACACGCTCAGGCAACTCACGTCACCATTCGGCTTGTGGCATCATCTCCAAACATCATACTGCGGATCGAAGACAACGGAAGAGGCTTTGATGTGGAGAGCCGCCTGGCCCGGTCCTTAAAAGAAAAACGGATGGGGTTATCCAGTATGGAGGAGAGAGTTAATTTGCTCGGCGGAACAATCAAAATCTCATCGCGCCCATCCAAGGGCACCAAAATATTTATTGAGGTGCCTTGCAAAGAGAGACAAAATGGGTGAAAAACATTCAATTTTAATAGTTGACGACCATCCGCTTTTTCGCGAAGGCCTAAAAACGATTATTGAGCGCAGCAACCGTTTTGAGGTCGTGGCTGAAGCCGGCACCGGTAAAGAAGGGTTAAAAAAAACCCGCAAATTCAAACCCGATTTGGTGATGGTTGATCTGTCACTGCCGGACACAAGCGGCATCCAGTTAACCCGTGACATACGCAACACGTTTTCCCATATAAAAGTTATCATCGTAACGATGCATTCTAAAGTCGATTATATCGCCGAGGCCTTTCAAGCCGGTGCAAACGGGTATGTAGTTAAAGAATCCGCAGCCGAAGGGCTCATGAAGGGACTCGAAACCGTATTAAAAGGGGAATACTTTCTTGACAGTGCGGTTTCATCACAGGTAGTTGAAAAATTAATGAGGATCCCGGGTAAGGAAACAAAAATTTCCGACGCTCAGTACGGAACGCTGACGGCTAGAGAACAGGAAATTTTACGGGTGCTGGCCGAGGGCCTCTCGACCAAGGAAATTGCGGAAAAACTCTGCATTAGCCCTAAGACCGTAGATAATCACCGGGCCAACATAATGAACAAGTTGGATCTGCACAGCACCATTGACCTGGTTCGCTATGCAGCCAAACTCGGTCTGATTGATATGGATCTATGGACAAATTAACCTTCCCGTCGTTCAGTGCGATGCTTAATAGTTACCGGCTGACATCTGATCAATCATAAGGTGTCAGGCTTTCATATCCGCTGTCTGTCACCAATATTGTTTGTTCGAATTGAGCCGTCAACGAACCGTCTTTTGTCACGGCTGTCCAATTATCGTCCAAAATTTTTAAATCTTTCTTGCCGAGATTAATCATCGGTTCGATGGTAAACACCATCCCCGGAATCAGAGGAATCCCCGATCCTTTTTGGCCAAAGTGAGGAATCTGAGGGGGCTCATGAAATTCAAAACCGACTCCGTGTCCGACAAAATCACGAACCACTGAACATTTCTGAGCCTCAGCGTAGGATTGAATCGCCCAACCGATATCTCCAATCGCAGCCCCGGGTTTCACACTGGACATACCTCTTTTCAGGCATTCTCGGGCCACACTAACAATTTTTCGAGCGTCGTAATCAGGGGTGCCGACATAAAATGTTTTATTCGCATCAGCAAAATAGCCATCCAGCACAGAGGTTATATCGACATTGACGATATCGCCTTCGTTTAAAATGCGGTCACCGGGAATTCCATGGCAAACCACTTCGTTGGGCGATACGCAGACGCTTTTGGGAAACCCGCGATAATTCAACGGCGCAGGTATCGCCCCGTTTGCAACCGTGAATTCATGAACCAACGAATTGATTTCCTCAGTCGCCATTCCCGGTCTAATTTTGGATTCCACTAAATCCAATGTATCCAGGACCAGACGGCCTGCCCTTCGAATGCCCTCGATATCATGGCCCTTTTTTATTCGGATCCTATATTTTTGGGCATACAGGGTTGTCAGGTCTTGTGTCTCAGCTGTGCTCCTATTCAAACAGCATTTTTTAAATTTTAATCCGCTGCCGCAAGGACACGGATCATTACGACCCACCTTTACCGGTTTTGTTTTCATAATCCACCTTATGCCAACCAATGAAAAGGCACCTTATCTCCTCGAGATAAAATGCCGTAAATAGCCTCTTAGCGGCTATTTTCACAATGAACGTGCGCTCAGGGCTCTTAGCTAAAAGTTGCCTTGAATCCTTGTATTTTTTAGAAAGCAGACGATGTGGCCAAAAGCACAGTTATAAAAATAATATATTTCTACTTGGATTTCAACCGGCAACCGATTCAACAACCAAATAACATCATCAATAGCATTCTTTTCCAATACACCGCAATCTGGATACAGTATATTTTCAGAAACCCTATGAAATGTATTGCTTAACTGGAGCTTTTCAGCGTATCATTAGAGTTTTTATGCGCTATACAAACCCGGGCAAGCCGATCGTAGCGCAGCGGAAATCCCGGTTTGCCGGGGAGCCAAAAAGGAATTCAAAAAGTGACGCCTCTGGCAACTCGATTTACCATGGAGGAGGATTTTTACAAAGGAAGATTGAAAATTTATTCAATTATGGATACCAGAAAATGAATAATGATAGAAAGCCCGTAAGAGCGCTCGGCTTGTGTTCCGGCGGTCTCGACAGTATGATGTCCGCTCTTGTCCTCCGTGATCAGGGTATTGAGGTGGAATGGGTTACATTTGAGACGCCGTTTTTCAGTGCGCGTAAAGCCCTCAAGGCATCAAAGATAGCCGGCATTCCTCTGACTGTTAAACCGATCTACCCGATATATATACAAATGCTGCGCAATCCGCCGGCTGGATATGGCAAATATCTAAATCCCTGCATGGACTGCCACGCGCTGATGTTTAAAACGGCCGGTGAAATCATGCGGGAAAGAGATTTCGATTTTTTATTCAGCGGCGAGGTACTGGGACAGCGACCCATGTCCCAAAACAAAACATCTCTGAACTACGTGGAGAAACATTCCGGATTTAAAGGCTATATTCTACGACCACTAAGTGCCAAAAAGCTGCCGGAGACCATTCCGGAAAAGAAAGCGCTTGTAAATCGAGACCTTTTGCTCGATATTGAAGGCCGTTCGCGCAAACGCCAAATGGAACTGGCTGAAAAATATGGAATTACCGATTACCCGGCTCCAGCGGGTGGATGCCTGCTCACCGACAAAGGGTATACCAATCGACTTCAGGATCTTTTTGACCATCAGGAATCCTGCACCGAGGAAGAGCTGCACCTTTTAAAATATGGACGCCATTTCCGACTGAACCCGGAGACCAAATTAATCGTCGGGCGCACTCAAAGAGACAACCAAAATATTCTGAAATACCAAAATCCTAAGACGGATATTGTCATCGATATCAAAAAGTATCCCAGTCCTACAGCATTGATCCCGCATGGTGCCAAAAAAGACGCCATCTTCCTTGCAGGTGCCATTTGTGTTGGTTATAGCAAAGCGCCGAATTTGACACCGATCGATATCGAGGTAAAAGCTCCCGACGGCAGCGAAATTATTCAGGTCATCGGCATCCCGCCAGAAGATGTAAAGAAAAAATTAATACCATGACAGAGCCTGTCAAAGACTAAGACCTAAAGTGATCGGTTCCGGGTTCAACCTGCGACGAGCCCTTCGGCTGTGAGCTCAGGGTCGAACGGCTCAGCCGAATCGGGTTCAACGTTCAAAGGTTGTAACATGCTAATTTCAATGATTTTATTCTCAATTGTTTGGATTAGCATCTTACACCCATTGGGTGAAACATGGAATTTGATCCGATTGGCGCGTAATATAATTATTGGAGACCAGTTAGAGCACTTTAACCGGGAAACTTGAACGCTGAACCGTTCAATATAGGTAAGAGAAAGTTTCAGGACTTTACTTTCGATGTGAATGAGTTATAATAAAAAGCTTAAGAGGCAAATTTTTTAAAACAAATGACAAAGGCATGCGATTTCTTCTATATAACATACGCTATGCGGCCGGCATAGGACGCCAGTTCCACCTTCCGATTCCATATAGCGGCTACTTTAAGCACACCAACGGAAATCTGAAAAAAATTCTTGAATTCATAAAGTCCGTAAATCCGGATATTATCGGATTAATAGAGGTGGACAGCGGTTCGTTTCGCTCCGAAAAAAACAATCAGGCCGAAGCCATTGCCTGGGAATTGCAGCATGAACATATTTATCGCTCAAAGTATTCAGACTCTTCCATGGCCCGTAAGGTGCCATTGCTGAATAAACAAGGCAATGCGATAGTAACCAACCAGGAGATCATGTCCCAAAAGTTTCATTATTTCCGTGAGGGTGTCAAAAGGCTTGTAATTGAACTTGAGCTAGCTGAATTTACGATTTTTCTGGTACACCTGTCGATAAAATTTCGCCATCGCCATTATCAGCTGCAAGACTTGCACGATATGATCAAAAACGTTGACAAACCGTACATATTGGCGGGAGATTTCAACGTGTTGTGGGGTGATCGGGAATTGCAACTATTCCTGTCTGCCACAGGGTTGAAAAATGCCAACAGCAACGGACAGCCCTCACACCCCAGCCGGTCCCCGCGCCGACAACTTGATTACATCTTCCATAGTCCACAAATACAAATCACCGACTTTCAGATTCCCAGAGTTAAATTCTCGGATCATACCCCATTGGTTTGCGAGTTTGAACTTGCCGCTGATAGCCCTCAAGCAGCCGCGTGATTGCCATTTTTCACTCCAATAGTAAAAGGCTGAAAAATAAGGTCACTGAATATTAAAAGGCAAAATGATGACAGAATCATCGGTTGCTCGCAGCCTACACGTGCTGCCTGCGAGAGATGCCGAAGCAATGCAACCCATAGACGTTATCAAATACACGGATAGATTTGGTGTTGATTCCGGGAAAATAAGTAAATATCCGATCCCAGAGGGGCCGGCTTTGGTCAACCTTAGAGGGGTTCAAGAGGTAAATTACCGTGACCAGCCGTGTTCAGATTTGGCCTGTGGCAGAGCCGGTTATCTCTGATCCCCGGCGGCGGGATCTTCGACTGGCCCTGAGGACCAGGTTTTCAATGTTAGAATTAAAATTCGACATTATAAAGATTGTACCAAGCAAGAGAATTGAAAATAGCCCGACATCTCGTTTTATCATGACATTTCTGAAAATTGGCCATTTGGAGGTTGCTTCGTCTAATTTGCAACCTACTTGAATTATTTACAATATTTTCATCAGGCGCGGAAGACACAATAGCAGCAAGCTAAAAATTGTTCCCTAGATGACGAGATCTACAATAAACTTAAGATATACTTGACTTGAATAATTCCAATAATGGTATTGTCGTTTTAAGAGAGTTTGAATTAATTCATCACCGAGAATGTCATTATGCCGGAGGGGAAAGATGCAAAAGCCTGTATACAAAAACCTTTTCAAACCTTTGAATCTGAACGGTCTTAGATTGAAAAACCGCATCACGATGGCACCTTTATATCTGGGATACGCTGCTGAAGGGGGCCGGATTTCCAGGCTGCTTCTTCACTACTATAGTGAGATGGCCAAAAGCGGGGCAGCAATGATTATGGTCGAGAATGCGAGTATAGCGGCCGGCGGCAGCGGTTCGCCTCGAACCATTAGGTGTGACCACAATCGGTATTTAAAAGGCTTGGAAAAACTTGCCGCTACGATCCATGGGGGAAAAAGCCTTGCCGGTCTTCAGATCAACCATGCAGGACGATTTGCGCATGTTTCAGAACCGGTAGCGCCGTCAGCCGTTCCGGCATTCGGAAAAATTCCTCGGGCACTTACCAAAAGAGAGACAACCACTATCCAGAAGCAGTTTGCAAAAGCTGCCTTACGCGTGAAAAAGACCGGCTTTGATTTGGTAGAGCTCCACGGGGGAACCGGTTACCTGCTTGCCCAGTTTGTATCTCCCAGGACCAATAAACGCAGCGATTCTTACGGGGGGCCAATTGAAAATCGGATTAAATTTCCCATAGAAGTTTTAAAACGCGTAAAAGATACTGTGGGAGATTTTCCGGTGGGGTATCGTTTTTTAGTTAATGAGTGGCTTCCAGACGGTCTTAAAGAAAGTGAGTCCATCTTTTTGGCTAACAGCCTGGAGCACGAGGGAATTGCCTACATCTCTGCCATGGGTGGGACATAT
>JASFJP010000148.1:0-9217 GCA_050121225.1 Desulfobacterales bacterium | reverse complement strand
ACCTGTTTCAGTTTCATCTGTTTCAGTTTCATCTGGAGACTCCCCTGGAGAAACTGATGGTTCGACATTGGCGTCCTCAGCTTCAGCGTCTTCCGGATTGACATGCTCATCGATGATTTCTTCTGTTTCGGCTGCTTGTTTTGCTTCTTCCACCGCTATACCAGCTGCTTCTATGAGTTTTAATGCCTTTTCTTCTCCAATTCCTCTGATTTGAACCAAATCTTCCACGGCTGCATTGCTGATTTCTTCTGCGGAATAAAAGCCGCTCTCATACAACGCATCGGCCAGACTGATACCGACACCAGGTAGTGCCACCAGAGAGTCATAGCCGGTTTGCATGGCTTCGCTGTAGCGGGTTTCGCTCTTAACATCAAGATGCCAGCCGGTAAGTTTAGAGGCCAACCTAACATTTTGACCTTTTTTGCCGATCGCAATAGATAGAAATTCATCCGGGACGATGACTTCCATTGAACGGTTGCCTTCGTCGATTATGACCCTGGATATTTCTGCTGGAGCCAACGCGTTACACACAAATTTGGCTGGATCCACATGCCACGGAATGATGTCAATTTTTTCTCCACGAAGTTCCTGAACGACGTTTTGTACCCGGCTACCCTTCATACCCACGCAGGCCCCAACCGGATCAATATCGGAATTGGTGGAAGCCACGGCGATTTTGGCGCGAATACCTGGTTCCCGTGAAGCGCCCATGATGTTCACGATTCCCTCGCTGATCTCCGGCACTTCTGTCCGAAAAAGATTGACCAGAAAATTCGGATGAGTTCTGGATAAAACTATTTGAGGTCCCCGCGATTCGTGAAGCACATCGAATATATACGCCCGGATGCGGTCACCACGCCGATACGATTCTCTAGAAACCTGTTCGCGACTCTGAACGATTCCTTCAGTATGACCCAAATTTACTATGATATCGCCTCTATCGATCCGTTGAACGATACCATTAATGATTTCACCCTTGCGGTCTATGTAATTGGCATAAATTGCATCTTTTTCGGCGTCCTTCATTTTTTGGATTATTACCTGTTTGGCCGATTGTGCGGCGATCCGGCCGAATGTGGTGGTATCCATCTTTGTTCCAAGGCTATCGCCGACCTCGCATTCTGGATCCAGCTTACGGCCCTCGCTAAGACTGATTTGAAGGGCTGGTTCGGTAACTATTTCCGCAACTTCCTTAAACTGAAAGACTTCTATTTCTCCGCTATCTTCATTATACTGGACCTCAATATCCATCTTGTTGCCATACTTTTTTCTGGCAGCGGACCGCAGCGCTTCTTCCAACGCTTTGATAAGAACGTTGCGGTCTATACCCTTGTCTCGGCTAACCTGTTCAACGACACGTTTTATGTCTGAGATAAACATCAGATATCTCCATTTCAGCGTATACTGAGTTTCTTCAAATCTTCATATAATTCCCGCTGATAGCGGGATAACATCTGCTATGCCTTTCTTCGCCTTCATCAGCAAACTCTGTCGCGCGCTACAGGATGAACGGCGATGCGACCGCCCCGGAGCTCGAAGAGCGCAGCCAGGTTGGCTTCGGTGCAATTCCGCTCAGATGCCCTGCTGCGACTCAACTGAACTCGTCGAAGTTTTGCAGCGGTAAGCTTCATTTGGCAAGCCGTGCTCTATAAATATCCTGATAGGGTATCGTAGCTCTCTGATTGTCAATCTGCAAATGTATCTGTTCACCGGATTTTCCTAAAAGGATGCCAGTAAAATTTTTTTGTCCGTTAATTGAGTGAATTGTTCGAATTTTCACGCGATGGCCTTTGAATTTTTCGAAATCATTCTGTTTAACTAAAGGACGATCGCTACCCGGAGAGGTGACTTCTAGACGATAAGGCCCGATCTCATCCAGATAGACTTCCAGAATGTCACCCAATTGGCGACTGACATCGATGCAATCATTCAAAGATATACCACCAGGTTTGTCGAGGTACAGGCGCAGGATTTTCCCGCCTGGCTCCCTCTGAAACTCGACATGTATCAACTCCAGCCCTTCCGACACACACAGCGGTTCTGCTAGTGCCGTGACCTGGTCAACCACTTTTTGTTTATTGACGGATGAAACGCGATGGCTGTCGAATTCAGCCTTCTTTTTTAAATTGTGTTTTCTAGCTTTCACCGCCGAGCTTAATGCCTCCTCAATAAATAAAAAACGGGCTATCGCCCGTTTCCTCATGTTACAGGTAGACCTTTTGATGGAGAGCGAGAAAATTTATCTGTTCATAACGCCAACCATAAGGAAAAAGTTAAGTTCATTCCACAATACATACACGACCTACCCCAAACCAGCGAGAAAAACGGAAAAGGCGATCTTAAGCTGGAGCGGGCAACGAGACTCGAACTCGCGACACCAAGCTTGGGAAGCTTGTACTCTACCAGCTGAGCTATGCCCGCTCGCTTAAGACTAGATTATTTAAGACAAATTCTATTAATTGTCAATAATTTTCGGCAAACTACCTGTCCAGCAAATCCCGAATCGTTTTTAGTTCTGCTTTTAAATCCTCTAATAGTTGCATCCCGAGGGGTTGTTTGGTTTCGGACTTAGCTGTCAAATGTTTCCGAGCCCCTTCAATGGTATATTTTTTTTCATGTAACAAATGCTTAATTTCCAGGATCACCTCAATATCCTTTTTGGTATATGAGCGTTGACCCGAACCTGTCCGCTTGGGGCGAATTTTTTTGAATTCCGATTCCCAAAATCTCAACACGTGGGTCGGAAGTCCGGCGATTCTACTGACCTCTCCGATTTTAAAATAGAGCTTGTCCGGTATCTTTATTTGATACGGATGTCGATGTTGTTTAGCCAACGTCTAAGCTCCTGCCGTCACTGCTTTATACCGGCAGAGTTGCATCAAATGCCTGCAGCAGATTGTCGGTGATCGACTTATGGAGACGATTTACGTCAACATCTTCCAGGGTTTTTGTGGATGAACGATAGGTTATCCGAAACGAGATGCTTTTTTTCCCGGCTGGAATAGGATCACCTTCATAGACATCGAAAAGATGCAACCTTTCTACCAGTTTTTCATGGCTTTTTGCAACAGTATCGATAACTTGTTGAGTTTCAATACCCTTATTTACTATGACAGTAATGTCTCGGTAAATGGCGGGAAATTTCGGAAACGGTTTAAAATAAATTGACTCGGGAATTAGCAAAGCGAGTTTATCCAGTTCGAGTTCTAGGACATAAACAGTCTGTGCCAGATCATAACGTTCACGGACTTGGGGATGAATTTCACCAATCAAGCCAACCTCTGAATCTTCAGCCATGATCTGGGCCGTGTATCCAGGCCTGGTGTAACAGCAGAAATCATGTGGCATGGTCGTAAATCGGATCTTATCTAATTTCAGTGCATTAAAAAGACCTTCGGCGACCCCCTTCATGTCATAGAAATCACAACTAATTCTCCGTTCATGCCATGTGCCGGCATTGCGGGTGCCTGTCCACAGTGCCGTCAAAATTTCAGGCTCCAGAGGGAGGTTGGGCGGATCTGAATTAATAAATATATTGCCAATTTCAAAAATCTTCAGATTTTTTATCTGCTGCGAATGATTGTATCTGACCGTGTCTAACAAGCCCGGTAATAGGGACGTGCGCATTACGGCCTGATCTTCTGTCAGAGGATTTAATATCTTGATCATGGCCCTGCGAGGGTCTTTCTTTTTCAGTCTAAGCACATCAACGGACAATTGGTGGGCAAAGCTGTAGGTGACTACCTCCGTGAAACCGAAACCGGTCATCAATTGTTTAATCCGATTTCTGAGGTTCCATTTTTTGGCAGGGGACCGGGCTTCGGACGGCATTTGCGGAAAAGTTGTCGGTATGTTGTTATATCCTGAAAGGCGGGCAACTTCCTCCATTAAATCTTCCGGCCGAGATATATCCACCCTGAACGTAGGTGAAGTAACCATCACAGCATCTTCATCATCTGAGGTAGTATTAACTTTGAATTCAATGGATTTGAGAAGCTCTTTTATGCGATCCCGATCCAGCTCGATTCCTAGAAGTCGTTTAGTCTGATTTACGCTCAAGGAGATGGGATTTAATGACTGGATTTTGGGGTATTCATCGATCAAGCCCTCGATGAGTGCAGCACCGCCAAGTTCCTCCATTAATCTTGCAGCCCTGTTGACGGCCTGAATGGTGCCCTCCGGATCTACACCGCGCTCGAAGCGATGCGAGGCATCCGTGCTGAGCCCCAACTTTTTTGACGTCTTGCGAATGCTGACGGGGTTAAAATAGGCACTTTCGATGAGAACTCGGGTGGTGTTATCTTCGATTTCGGAATTAAGGCCACCCATGACACCTCCAATGGCCACCGCTTTTTCACCGTCACAGATCATGAGCATCTCCGGATCCAAAATGCGTTCTTTTTGATCCAACGTCACGAATTTTTCACCTTTTGCTGCAGTGCGTACAACAATTCGGTTTTGTGCCAGACGATCAAAATCAAATGCATGCAACGGTTGACCTGTTTCCATTAGCACAAAGTTGGTGATATCGACAATGTTGTTGATCGGGCGTAATCCGACGGACAACAACCGATCCTGCAACCAAAACGGAGACACTTTCACCGTCACGTTTTCTAATAGCCTGGCCGCATAGCGAGGGCAATGGTCAGGCGCTTCGATCCTAACCGAAGTGAATTTCCCAATGGTTGGCTCTTTATCCGTAAGTGTGTAATCAGGATATTTCAGAGATGTATTCTGTATCGCTGCAATTTCACGAGCGATGCCGATGACACTGAGACAATCGGGTCTATTCGGCGTAAGGTCAAACTCAAAAACTGTATCCGAAAGTCCAAGGGCGCTGTCGAGTCGACTCCCAATGGACAAAGACGAATCCAAAGATAGAATGCCGCTTTGCTCAATGCCGAGTCCTAATTCTGCCTCGCTGCAAAGCATCCCATCGGAGGTTTGGCCGCGGATGACGCCGATTTCCAGTAGTGAGCCGTCCGGGAAAACAGTTCCAGGCATCGCCACCGGCGCCAGCATACCTTCTTTGACGTTGGGAGCGCCGCAGACTATCGACAGTGAGTTATCGCCGGTGTTAACCCGGCAAATTTTCAGCTTGTCGGCATTAGGATGTCGTCTGACTTTTTCGATTTGCCCGACGACCACATGGTCAAGATAGGCATAGCGTTCCGAAACCGAATCGACTTCCAGTCCGGCCATCGTTAGCGCATCCGCCAGGTCTGTCGGGTCGAGGTCGATGGACACATAGTCCTTGAGCCAGCTTAAGCTAACTTTCATGCTAGAATTGTTCCAAAAATCTCATGTCATTCTCAAAAAATTTGCGAATATCGTCGATGCCATACTTTAACATGGCAACTCGATCGACTCCCATGCCGAATGCAAACCCGGTGAAGCGGTTCGCATCATAACCGACGTTTTCGTATAGTGCGGGATGGACCATCCCTGATCCGAGAATTTCAAGCCAGCCGGTTTGTGAGCAAACCCGGCACCCTTTGCCTCGGCACATTACACAAAGAATGTCGACTTCCGCACTGGGCTCCGTGAACGGGAAAAAACTGGGACGAAATCTAAGGCTTGTTTGGTCGTCAAACATCTGGTGAACAAAAGCCGTCAGTACACCCTTCAGGTCACCGAAGGAGATGTTTTCATCAACCAAAAGCCCTTCCACCTGGTGAAACATGGGCGTGTGGGTCAGATCGGAATCACAGCGATATACCTTGCCCGGCACAATAATTCTCACCGGTGGAGACTGCTTTTCCATAGTTCGTATTTGATTGGGAGACGTATGCGTACGTAATACGATGTTTTCGCTTACAAAGAAGGTATCTTGCATATCCCTTGCCGGATGATCCTTTGGGAAGTTGAGCGCCTCGAAATTGTAGTAGTCTAACTCGACCTCCGGCCCCTCTGCGATATCAAACCCGAGTTTTGAAAAAATTTCGCAAATCTCCTGGTTGACTTGAGTAATGGGATGCAATGAGCCGCTGATGGTCGGTCTGCCCGGCAGAGAAACGTCGATGCCCCTATCGCCTTCTTGTTCTGTGGTTTCGAATTTTTCAGAAGCCGCCTTGAATGCTTTTTCGAGGCTCTTTTTCAGCTGGTTGGCTTTCTTACCGGCCAGCGGCCGTTGGTTTGGCGGAAGTTTGGATATATTCCTTAAAAATTGGGTTAGAATACCCTTGCGCCCTAAATATCGAACGGAGATATCTTGGATGTCCTTGAGTCTTTTGACAGATTCAAGTTCTTGGCTCGCCGCTTTGTGGATTTGGTCTAGGTTTTGCTCCACGGATCACCATATCTATGGCGGAAATAAGCAAAAGAAGCTCGTCGATTGAGGAATGAGTGATTGGCCCAATGGCGAACATCGATTTGAGCTCTTCTATGTGAGTTAGTCCCTCATTGTTCGTATTTAAAGCGCTTGGGAAGCCACTCTTACGATCTGGGCAAACCCGTTAGGGTCAGAAATTGCCAGTTCCGCAAGTATTTTACGATCGATTTCGACGTTGGCACGCTTTAACCCATGCATGAATTTGCTGTAGGAAAGGTTGTTCAAGCGAGTGGCCGCATTGATTCTGGCTATCCAGAGTTTGCGGAAATCTCGTTTGCGTCCCTTACGGTCACGGTACGCGTACATAAGTGCCTTATCGACGGCATCTGCCGCTGTACGATATAATTTGCTTCGGCCTCCACGGTAACTTTTGGCTAGTTTTAATACCTTTTTTCGACGTTGTCTTGCCTTATATCCTCGTTTTATTCGCATTGCATTTTACTCCATTTGAAACAAGCTTTATTTAGGGTCATTTATCCATTGGGCAACAGGCGCCGTATTTCTTTGCGATCGGATTTAGCGATCAATTGCGGTGTACGTAACGATCGTTTACGCTTGGTGGTCTTTTTAGTCAGGATATGGCTGGCGCATGATTTTCGATAAACAATTTTACCGGTTCCGGTTTTCTTAAAGCGCTTGGCAGCCGCACGATTTGTTTTAATTTTCGGCATTAATCTATCTCCTTATATTTAGGTTTTATACGGTTAGAATTTGATGTAGACCTCTCAAACTCTTAAAACCATAACCTTTGAACCGAGGAACGGTTACTTAAAAATTGATGGCGTGAGCTAATAAATTCCGGCTCACGCCACCGTGAGAACACCAACATTCGCTATTTTTCCTTGAACGTAAGCACCGCCCTAAATCTGGTTTTTAAATGTCTCCTTATGTAATAACCCGAATCATTTCGGTGCTAACACCATCACCAAGGTGCGTCCGTCGAACTTCGGATGCTGCTCAATCAGTGCAATTTCTTCTGTTTCTTCGGCAATTTTTTGGAGCACGCTCCTCCCCAGTTGTGAAAGGGATATTTCGCGCCCTCTGAATATCATGGTTACTTTGACCTTGTCTTTGCGTCCGATAAACTTCCTTATATGATTGATTTTAACCTGAAGATCGTGTTCACCGGTCTTCGGGCGAACTTTTATCTCCTTTACCTGAAAGGCGCTCTGTTTCTTTTTTGCTTCTTGTTTTTTCTTTGTCTGTTCATAGCGATAACGGCCATAGTCCATTATCTTGCAGACCGGAGGGTTTGCCTGGGGTGATACCTCGACTAGATCGAGACCGAATTCCGCCGCCGCATTAAGAGCCTCGTCCCTAGAGATGATTCCGATCTGTTGGCCATCCGGATCTATAACTCTTACTTCCTTTGCTCTGATTCTGTTATTTATTTTTACTTTATCTGATCGATTCGGTCGATTGAGTCTTCTTGGTGCAGCTATGTTTTACCTCCTAATGTGATAATTTCGGCCTAATTTCTGATCGCTGTGATTGCTGTTCTGGGAGCTTCCAGCTTTCAATATCCCTTTAATAAGAATCGGGATGGAACCATTACCTTTACGATAAGAAGATCATCCGGTTGAATATATAACAAAAATAATAAATGCAAGCAAAAAATGCAAATCAAAAATTATGAATTCCCATTTTAACCTGATAGTGAAGCAGGCGCTGGGCAATCGCCGTACAATACCGCCAGGTCGTCCTCTTTTCACTGGTTGAGGGTGTATTGTGCCAACACACTTCCTTTCCAGTAGTGATTCATCGGATCGGAGAAATAGGTCTTGAATAATTGCAGGCTTTTGTCACGCAGCACTCCCGGTAAGACCTCAATGCGGCTGTTGCTGTACAGAGGCCTTAATTGCTCCAAATCACACTCGGTACCGCCCCCCATCACATCTTCATAGGCGAATACGACCTTGGCGATGCCCGCCAATATGATTGCGCTGTAGCACATAAGGCACGGTTCCATGGTGCAGAAAACGGTTATTTTTCTGTGATCGACGTGATGCACCTTATGGGCTAGACGCCTCAATGCCACCATTTCGGCGTGATCAATCTCATTGTCACTATTTCCTATGGTCCCCCGACGAGTACCGGTCACTAGTATTCTATCTCGATAGACCATGACGCATCCTACTGGAAACTCACCGACCGCCAATGCCCCTTCAGCCTGCTCTATGGCTTTTTGCATGAAATACTCGTAATCCATAATTGTGGTTGATTCGTTTATTCATTGCTCTGATGGTAAGGTTTTGAATGCAAAACTCCCCGAGCCCTCCGTTAACATGTTGATTGGTTTATGGCAGCCAAAATGAAAGTTGAAAATTTGTTTCGTTGAATGATTTTTTGGATAACCAACAGCCGACCATTCAACCTTGAACGTTGAACTCAGAACTGTC
The DNA here is from genome assembly GCA_050121225.1 of Desulfobacterales bacterium. Classification (GTDB taxonomy): domain Bacteria; phylum Desulfobacterota; class Desulfobacteria; order Desulfobacterales; family JAFDCJ01; genus JAFDCJ01. The sequence goes on along the minus strand of JASFJP010000148.1, from coordinate 487 downwards.
AACCTATATTAAAGTCTACATATATCCTCATCACATGGACAACTTCCGTCCACTTCATAACAGTATATAATTCTTAATTCCATTTCCGTTCGAGAGCCTGAAATTTTATTCGATGGGGAAACGGAAACAATATCAGTCAATTGCGATTTTGAAGGTATCGAACCCAATCCCCGTGATATGACGTTGCCGGAAAATCCGTCAAGGATTTCGGCATCCTCGCCGTTCGTGACCACGGCAATCGGAACCTGATAAAGCGTCACTAATCGTGAGGCCGCCAGAACCGACCGACGGCGTGTAACAATTGAGCCGGGACCATATTTAATAACCATGCCGATACGGTTGGATACGTGGATCAAAAAATCAATTTTTATGATTGCTCTGTTATCTCCGGCCTTAACCAGCAATTCTTGGCGCGGTTTGATGTCACTTCTAAAATATTCTTTGTGGTTGATCAGAAGGTGCGCAATTTTTTGCCGGTAGCGTTCAT
>JASFJP010000147.1:0-9246 GCA_050121225.1 Desulfobacterales bacterium | reverse complement strand
TTTATCAGTGGTGGGCGGGCTGAGGAAATATTCACATCTTTGCTGGATGTTGAGCTGTCTAAAAGGATTTCTGAACAGGGTGGTATCGGATTGTCATCCATTTTACTGGATCAACTGAGCGAACCCACCGGAAAAGAGGAGGATCCCGGCTCTCTTAAATAAAATCAAATACGGAGCGCCAAAATATTGCGGATTAATCCGTTGATGCTGTCGCCGCATGCATTTCACATCACAAAACATCGCGGCGACACCCCGCCACATCAATTTTCTAATATATTTAAATCCTTAGCACCATTTACGACCGCGTATAAAACCCTAAAGTTTTATGGATAGTTAGCCGATATTATTCATGGGAAATAGCGTCAAGTTTGGGAGATGAGAATGGACGTCCTATTAGATCAACTGACACAATTGCTGAATCAGGAGGCTGGTTTATATGAATCTATGGCTGCGGTGATTGATAAAGAGAAAGATGCTGCGATTCGGACCGAATTAAGCAGATTGATTGAGACCAGAAAAGAAAAAGAAAATATCTTGCTAAAACTTCGGATAATGGAAGATCAGAGGACCCGGATCGTAGCGAAGATGGCAGATGATTTGGGATATTTGCCGCATGATCTCACCCTGACGAAGATATCCCAACTTGTCGATGATCCTTATGCCAAACGGTTGAAGGACTGCAGTGCAAAGCTGTCATTTTTAATTGGCAGGCTGCAGGAAGCCAATCGTAATAACCGACAGTTGTTTGAGCACTCGCTTGATCTTTTAAGAGGTTCTTTTAATCTCCTCAATGACTTAATGGAAGCCAATCCCGTTTATCATCGAACGGGGAACATTCAAAATTCAAATTCGACTGGTAGACTTGTGTACGGTGAAATTTAGCAGTTACGATGTCACCGTCATGCAGACTTTTTTGATGTTTCATCGGATCACACAGCTATCAGCGGCAACGGTTTTAAGATACGGATATGGATGAGAAAAAATTGAGCGAAATCTTATCGAAAGTGAAAGCATTTCCCAGCATGCCGGTAACCGGCGTCAAGATGCTAAGAATGCTTGAGAATCCTGACACCACCGTCGATGAAATCGAAGATGTTCTGCGCCATGATCCGGGTTTAACGGCCAATGTCCTGAAATTATCCAACTCGGCGTATTTCGGTATCCCCTCCAAGATTGGTTCAGTTCGGCAGGCCATACTTTTACTCGGGTTTAAGCGGCTGGTTCAGCTGGTTATTGCCTCTTGTGTCAGTTCCGTAATGGACAAATCAGTGCCTGGTTATGATATTCCTTCTGGAGATCTTTGGAGGCACTCTATTGCTGTATCGATTGCAGCGGAAGCCTTGGTTAAAGACAAAAAAAATATTCATGTCGAAGAGGTTTTTACACCGGCCTTATTGCACGATATCGGGAAGCTGATTTTAGGCAGTTACGTAAAAGATGAATTGGAAGCTATTGAAGATATAGCCGCCAAGGGTGTGCCCTATGTTGTGGCGGAAAACATGGTCCTTGGAACCGATCATGCGGAAGTCGGGGCTCAAATTTTAGAGCAATGGGCGTTTCCCCAGGATATCACAAACGCCGTCCGATGGCATCACGATCCTGATTATCCCGAACATTCCAATGCATCTAATGATATCGTCTATCTTTCCAATCTTCTCTGTGGTGCTAATGGCACCAATGATCGGGACGGAGCCTACCCCGAACTTTCACCGTTGGTGATCGAACGGCTTGGAATAGACGTCACTCAGTTTAAGGAACTCTCAACCAAGGTGATTCAATGGGTTGAAGAATTATCTGAAGCACTGACATTTAATTGACCTAAAGATAAAGGGATTGGAAATGACGGATATTTACAGCGTAATGAATATCGCCGGCAAGGCGCTTATGAACCAACAGAAAGCGATCAACGTGACCGGCAACAACATTGCCAATGTCAATACCCCCGGATATTCGCGTCAGAAGTTAATAGTGGAGACCAGTACGCCTTTGCAGTCCGGCATCGGACCGATGGGCGATGGTGCTGAAGCTGTCAGAATTGAGCGCATATATGATCGATTTTTAGGAGTCCAAATTAATACGGAAAGCGAGGCCTTGGGACAATGGGAAGCGCAAAAAGACACTCTTGGGTTCATCGAAGCCATCTTCGATGAGGGCGATGATTTTGGTTTGAATCGATCTTTAAACGAGTTTTGGACCGCCTGGCAGGATTTAACCAACAATCCCTCCGGTTACAACCAGCGCGTGATTGTACAGGCTAAAAGTGAGATATTGGTCGATACATTTCACAGCATGTCTTCAGATCTGCAAAATGCAAGCCAAGGGATAGATGCCAATATTGAAGGCGCTATCGAGGAAATTAACCGCCTGAACCGTGAGATCGCCGATCTGAATCAAAAAATAGTGGATACCGAGTCCGCCGGGTACCGCGCCAATGACTACCGGGATAAACGTGATTTGGCTCTTAAAGAGCTGTCGAAGATGATTGATGTCAATGCCTTTGAGGATGCCAGTGGGCGGTTAAGCGTCTCTGTTGCCAACGGGCGGGCGCTCCTGGAAGGCGACACCGATTGGTCGTTGTCGACGCAGATGAATACGTCCGGCACCCTTGATGTCCTTTGGGTCGATTCAGCCGGCAACTCGGTAGATATTACGAGCGACATTTCCGGAGGGAAAATGAAGGGTTGGCTAGAGGTGAGAGACGTAGATATAGCGAATTATTCAGGAAAGTTGGACGATTTGGTTCAGACTCTAGCGAATGAGGTCAATACGCTGCATTCCAACGGATTTGGCCTTGATGGATCCAATGGCCTTGATTTTTTTAGCGGTGCATCAGCGGCGGATATCCAAATTGATTCTGCCATTGTTAATGATCTTAATTTAATCGCAGCCGCATCAACCAGTACCGGGGTGCCCGGGGATAACACCAATGCGATTCGCATTGCTAATTTACAACACGCCTTGACCATGAATGGGAACGCCTCGACATTTGATTCCTATTATCAATCTCTGGTCAGTGAGGTCGGTCGAAATGTCCAAACGACAGAATCCTCTTACCATCATCAATCTGATATGGTTGCACAACTTGAAAATCAACGCCAATCCATTTCAGGAGTGTCGTTAGATGAGGAAATGATGAATTTGGTAAAATTTCAACATGCATATGATAGTGCTGCAAAATTGATCGCAACCGCCGACGAAATGATGCAGACGGTGTTGAACATGATTTAAAGGAGGTCTCCATGCGAGTGACCACAAACACAATGACCGATACATTGGTTAGATACCTGGCAATGCAAAATAGTCAGCTATTTAAGTTACAGCAGAATATTTCCTCTCAAAAAAAAATTCATAAGCCATCTGATGATCCAGTCGGAATGGGCAAAATTTTAGATTATCGCAACAATATTGCCACGGTCGATCAGTACCTCGATAATATTGAACAGGCGAAATCAAGAATTGAGTTTTCCGAGATGACTTTGGACATGGTCGATGAGACACTCGACGTCATCAGGGCAATTTCAAAAACTGAAGCCACTGGGACAACAACCTCCAGAAATATCGCGGCCGACCAGGTCAAAGACCTTTACGATCAGGTGCTGGACCTGGCCAATTCCAAATTCGGGAAAAATTACATGTTTTCCGGCTATCAAACCGATACCCCGGCATATTCACATAGCGTTGAAATCTCCGGGGGAACCGCCAATACTATTAATTTTGGTCTTTCCGCGGATTCACCCAACGTAACCGTAAAAATTCAGGATACCTATGGTAATGTCATCCGAACCCTTACCCCCGGGGATATCGGTCCCGGAAGTGACGGGATAAATACTGTGGTGTGGGATGGACTCGATGATGGGGGTAACACACTAACTGACGGTCAGTATGCGTTTACGGTAGAGGCATTCAATGTGTCTAACGCTCCCGTAGCCGATTACGCCCTATACAATGGTGATGATGGAAATGTTACCTATATTTTAGGAGAGGGGACTCAACTTTCTTTGGACGCAGATGGGCGAAATATTTTCTCACCGGAAAACCCTGATGGAACCCCTGCCGGAATTAATATTTTTGAAGTGATGGCGGATTTAATTGACGCCCTCGAAAATGATGATGCGTCTGCAATTGCGGATCAGACAAAACTGCTTGATCAAGCCCACACCCAGATTAGCGAAATTCGAGCTGCAAATTCACCGAGAATGTATCAACTTGAAACTACAGAACAATTCTGGTCAAATTATAAACCCAAGTTGCAAGATCTGCTCGCCAAAACACAAGAAGTTGATTTAAATGAAGCGGTTATGCAACTAAAAAATATCGAACTGGCCTATCAAACCACCCTAGCGACGGCGGCTAGAATTATTCAGCCCAGTTTAATTAATTTTCTTAAATAGGCGGCGGGTGCTATGAAGACGAAACTGTTCACTATTTTGTGGATATCTTTGGCTTTTTTGTTGGCCGCTCAAACGGGATTATGTTTGAACGGAAAAAGCGTGGTGCGGCTAAAACGGGCCGGCGTAAGCGATCAGACCATCCAGTTGATCATAAAGGAAAAAATTATCGAAACCGCAGCATATACGCTACAGGATATCATCGATATGAAAAAAGCAGGTTTGGGAGAAAAAACGCTACAAATGCTGATTAAAGAAAACTCCTATTTGAGGGATACGGAACCGATTATTTATGGCAAAGATATTCAGACCTTGCGTTTCACAACAGTTCAGGACGTGATTGAGCTTAAAAAAGCCGGACTGAGCGACGAAGTGATCCAGGCCATGATCGCAGTCAGTGGAGAGCGTTATTACGCGGAGCGCGAAGAAGCATTGGATTTGCTAAGAGATATGAATATTCTATTAGATCTTCGGGAGGGCGACAGGCGACCCTAAGCGTCCCAACCCTGAGAAGATAGTTTAAAAATAAGATAACAACACCCCAGTTCAGTTAATCGAGCGTCTTGGACCTATGCACATCGATTGCCATAAGTGTATTTACTACTTCGTAACCTGGGATAAACATTATCCTCACGGGTGTCGAGCGATGCAATTTAAAAGCCAACGTTATCCGGTCACTGAAGTTCAAAATACCACCAGCGGTCAAAATTGCCTCGCATACGCCCCCAAAAAACGGACTGATCCCACTGGGAAACCCTATTGATTTAACTGTGTAATTTCTTTTGCGGGTAATATAAAACCCGCTTGCCACTTGCCTAATCCGATTTGCAAGATTACTTACCGGCATCACTCACCTTGAGACAATCTGTTAAGGCTATCCTCCGGGGAAAAAGAAAACCCTGTTAGGGGGGGTTACCTAACAGGGTTAGTCGGAGGTGGGAATGAAGGAAAGGAGGAAACTTCATTCCTTATGGTTGCTGATTTTAAGATGCAACTAGTATGCCATATACTTCAAATCTTTATTCTTTGAAATATAGAAAAGTCGTATTTGTTAAAATTAACAAAAATAACAGATAGTTAAAACTTTTCGAACTTGAAATGTGGTTATCTCCTCGGTCATTTTTGGTCGCAATTAGCTTGAATTTGATCATATATTCCGTCAAAAATCCGACAGCTAGGCAAAATCTTCAAAGTCAGTTCAGGTTTGGTCAAAATCTGGTCAAGCTTTCCAAGGATAGGCCGATATTACAAAATAGAATCTATTATGGCAGATGATATGTTCGTGATCTATTGGTGTTATGTAATTTTGATTAATTTATAAAATGACGCATAGGTAATTCCTTTGCATGTATTTTGCATAAAATCACCATTGGCTCAGATCGAGATGGTCCTTAGCACATTTTAAAGATACACTGATTTTATTTTAACCAACTAAATAACTTAGGATGGCATGCTGATGAAAATTCATGGCAATGAAGAGATCCTCAAGGGAATTTATCCTGAAACAAAAAATAAAGTTCAATCTCCTACCGAGCATGGATTTGGATCCATTCTAAAAAAGACTATTGAAAAGACGTCGAAGGTACCCTCAAAAACACAGCAATCAACCTTCGTTGCTCCTCCAGCGGGTGTTCAGCAATCCGTCTTGTCATCGCAGGATAAAGCACTAGCCTTGGAGCGTTTAGAAAATTTTATAAACTTGCTTGATCGTTACCGACAAAACTTGGGTAACCCCAATGCGACGTTGAAAAACATGGATCCGATCATCAAAGAAATATCTGCCGAGAAGGACAATCTAAGCGCAATCCATGATGCGTTGCCCGGCACAGATGGATTAAAAGCTATCGCTAATCAGATTCTAATAACTGCCTCACTGGAAATTACCAGATTTTACAGGGGAGATTATATCGCGAAGTAATGCCGCATTGATCTATGAGGATTCCGGCAAGGAAACATGATAAAGGAAATTTTATGCCTTCATAAGGCTGCGTTTTTTTAAATATTTCCTCTGGTGTTCGTAAAAATACTCGGTTAGTTTTTTCTCTTCGTCATCTGCAATTTCCTTAAACTCCATCGCACACTCGTACCGATTGGTCTGTGGGTTTATTTCCTGCCGTTTGATCTGACATTGTTTTATTTTTACTTTTTCATGGTCGCTTTCAGATGGGAACATGAGTTCAACATTTTCCAGTAGCCTGTGGTCGTACAGTTTAAAATTCTTTTCCTTATTCTCACTCATGCTGACCAATACGCCGAGTGATCCACCCAGGCTGACATTAACCACCCATAACTCATATTGCGAGTCGTCTATCTTGAAAAATAATCGAGTCCCGTGCGGTGCGTCCAACCGGAAAAGCTTTCGTCGCTGAAATCGTTCGACCGACTCAGGAAATTGAATCCAAATCACGTCTTGTGAATACTTTTCGGCTTCGCTCTCAAATACGTACCTTATGTTATCTTTTGCGGTAAATTCAAAACGAATTCGTCGATGCTCACTAGGTTCCAGGATTTGCTGAAAACTCTCCGGATAATCCACGAGGATGTAAGTATTTCGTTTCCGTTGGCGGATTTCGCTGATTTGTGTGAGATGTTCGAGGTCCCCGTTCAACAATTTCATTTTTAGCAGCGTTTTATCCTGTCGCAATTCTCTGAAAAGCAGAGACAATGGTTTACCCGTAATTTGTTCTCTGTCCGCCATTATTAAACCTAATGCGTTGTTGAGGTTACCGATAATTATGGCGCCCCGCCGGGCGTCATCAAAAAACGCTGGTTGCGTCCTGGCACCGTTGTTTTTTATTTCAAATACCTTGAGAAAACGATGTTTCCAATCTGGCTACATTTTCAGCAAATGCGGTATCTTGCATCAATTTTTTGGCAAATTCCAAATATTTGGCCGTGATGGAGCGAACGGCAAGCTGTAACGCATATGGTTTAACCGGTTTCTCCAGCAAGTAGTTAACATTCGAAGCCAGACACATATTTACGACATCATTACTGGCATTTCCGCTTATGATGATGGTATCTTCATGGGCCGTAGGATATTTTTTTTCAATCACATCCAGAAAATAAAATCCGCTTAATCCGCCGAGGAATACATCAAGCACGAATATCGCCAATCCAATATCTCGGTTCAAACAATACGCTGTCGCCATGTTGGGATCCGAAAAACTATGCACTTCGCCCCAAGTATAAAAGCTCTCAATGCATTCCGAAATGACTTCACATATCCCCGGATCATCATCAAGAACGATAACATCCAAGCCATCTGACATATATAAATCCTCCTAATTTGATCTCGGCCCAAATCAATCGCTGCGATGCAGCGATCACCGGAAGTAGATGTCTAAAGGGGGGTTACGATAGGATCAATTCTTATCGGATAAATTATATTTCTGTAATTTTCGATATATCGTTGTAACGTTTACACCCAAAATTTTTGCAGCTTTGGGTCGATTACCACCGGTGATTTCTAGAACACGTTTAATATGTCGCCTTTCCATTTCCTCCAAAGTAAGCAGCTCGACATTTTTACGGCGTTCAGGTCCATTGTAGGGTAAAAAATTATGGGCAGAAGCCACTGTTAGAATTTTCCCTCTTTCCAGGAGGACCGCTGCAGCAATTATATTCTCGAGTTCGCGTACATTTCCTGGGAATGAATACAGCAGCAATTGCTGGGCTAATACAGGATCTAGGTCTTTAATTTTTTTATTGTTCGCATGGGCATGGAGATTAAGAAAATGCCGAGCTAGAGGCAAAATGTCATCTTTCCTCTCTCTGAGCGGAGGAATTCTGATATTGTACATGTTGATTCGATAAAATAAATCGGCCCGGAAGCGTCCCTGTATGATTTCTTCATTTATATCGCGATTGGTGGCCGCAATAATACGGACATTTACATTTCTTTTCTCCGTACTGCCCAAACGGTAAAACTCACGTTCTTCTATTACCCGCAACAGTTTGGCCTGCAATGCTGGATCCAATTCCGTTATTTCATCTAGAAAAAGCGTTCCGCCGTGAGCCGCTTCAAAAAATCCGAGTCTGTCCCTTGATGCGTCCGTATAGGCTCCTTTAGCGTGACCGAAAAACTCATCTTCGAAAATGGTTTTGCTGAAAGATGCCATGTTGACGGCGTAAAAAGCTGCCTCAGAACGATTACTCAGTTGATGAATCACCCGGGCCAACATCTCTTTGCCTGTTCCGGATTCACCATTTATCACGACGCTGTAATCCGTACCGGCAACGGCTTCGACTTGATGGAACACCAAAGCCATGGCTTCGTCTTCCGCAACCATTTCATTGAAGGCTTGCGGATGTTTCAGGTCGGAAAATACTTTCTTTCTGCCGAACCGCGCCAAATCATCACGTAAACTGTGCTTCTCGAGGATTCGATGAACAAGAGCAACGAGTTTCTCGCTATTGAGAGGCTTCACTAAATAATCGGAAGCTCCCAGACTTATTGCTTGAACCGCGGATGCAACCTCATCGATAGCGCTTACCACTACGCATTCAATGTCCGAAAATTCCTCCTTGATCTTTGCGAGGACCTCCATGCCGTTTACGTGGGGCATCATCAGATCCAGTAGAACGAGCTGATATGCTTGTCTACGAGCAAGGCTCAGAACTTTGCGGCTGTCAGATAAAAGGGCGGGCTCGGGTAAGCCGGAGCTTACCAAGGTTGCTTTTATGCTTAAAAGGAGTCCTTCATCATCATCGACTACCAATACCGGGGTGTACTTTTCAGGAATTGATTCCATATATTTCCAGTTAGTTGCTTAACATCGTGTTTTCAGGAATACCGTTCTATTTTCAGTTTCAACCTTGAATTCAAGTAATTCGATAGTTAAAGCGAAATGATTGC
>JASFJP010000146.1:0-9321 GCA_050121225.1 Desulfobacterales bacterium | reverse complement strand
CCAATTTGACTGATACAAGGAGGCGACTGTAGGTGCATTCAGACTTGGCAGCAAAGCGGTGATTTCCTCCATCTTCTCTTCGGGAACATTCATCTTGAGTCCCACCATCTTTTCACCTAACAAAGCGCCCTTAAGTAATAGTGCTATCTGCTCGATCTTTCTCTTTTTGTAAGGGTCTTTCCAGGATTTATGGTTCACGATCAATTGGGTGTTGGTCTGCATCAGTTCATGAATGATACGAAGCCCATGGGCTTTGATCGTACTCTCAGTTTCCGTAACTTCGACAACGGCATCGGCAAGTCCGGACACAACTTTGGCCTCCGTGGCACCCCAGGAAAATTCAATCGTAACCGGAATATCGCGTTCCTTGAAATATCTTCTAGTAAATTCAGTAAGCTCCGTTGCAATCTTTTTTCCTTGCAGATCTTCCAGCCGTTTTATGGGTGAGTCGTAGGGAACCGCGACCACCCAGCGCGCCGGTCGCGAGCTCACTTTGGAGTACACCAGGTCGGAGACAACATGGATATCCGAATTGTTTTCCGCAATCCAGTCTTTTCCGGTCAGTCCGGCATCCAGGGTGCCGCTTTCGACATATCGGGACATTTCCTGGGCTCTGCAGATAGCACAATCAATGGAATCGTCGTTGATTTCGGGAAAATAACTGCGTCCATTTACATTTATATGCCATCCTGAGCGCTTGAACAGCGCAATGGTCGCATTTTGAAGACTTCCTTTAGGAATTCCCAATTTCAAAATTTGTTTCACTTATTGTATACCTCCTTGGGATCAAATAGCGGAGCACCGGTTTCAATGATTGTTCCTTCTTCAACCATCTTGTAGAAACAACTTCGATGTCCGGTATGACATGCTGCCCCCCCAAGTTGCTCGACCTTTAAAAGAATAGTGTCATCGTCGCAATCAATGCGGATTTCTTTCACTATTTGCAAGTTACCGGAGGTTTCTCCTTTGACCCATAGCCTCTGGCGGCTTCTGCTGTAATAGGTGGCTTTACCGGTGGACAGTGTTGTGTCCCAAGCATCCTGATTCATGAAAGCGAGCATCAGGATTTCACCGGTAGCATGATCCTGAACGATAGCCGGAACAAGACCGCCGGCCTTTTTAAAATCCAAGTTAATCATTTTAAAATATGATGTTGAATTTATCCTGTTATAGCGTTAATATAGAACATTTAGTTCGTTTATGGTAGCCTTGGAGGTCCTGCTGAGAAATTTTAAAACCTCTTCAGTAACCATTGCATGAAATAATGTCAATTGCTTTTTTGGTTCACTAGAGGTTGAGTTTGATGGGTTGTAATCGTTAGATGTCAGAAAGTTGCTGCAACAAAACCTTTTCTGATGCCCTAAAAGATATTTCGATTTATCTGACGCTCGCTCTGAGCACAATGTATTTTCCTGCCGCAGCGCGGTGATAATCAATTAGCTACGTATCGAGAACAGGGCCGTCGGTTTTTGGGGGTCATATAAGCCGAATTGGATACGTTATTGGCGATGGAGAAAATGCTTATATGTCTGAGGATACTGAAATATGCCCAAGAAAAAAAGCAAAGCTGAGATTCAAAAAAAGCGCGCCCGACCCGCGAAGCGGCGCTTCCTAAAAACGTTTGTATTGTGGTTTTTTTTGCTCGGTGTGATTTTGTTAATTTGCGGGGCCATAGCCGGCGTGGCGATGTTCACCCATATTAGTAAAGAGTTACCTAAGATAACCTCCCTTTCTGATTATCGCCCATCGATAATTACAAGCATCTACTCAGATGATAATCGCAAAATTGCCGAGTTTTTTAAAGAGCGTCGCATCGTTATCCCTCTTTCTGAGATGCCTCAAGTGTTGATCAATTCGTTTATTGCTGCCGAGGATGCGCGGTTTTACAAACACCGGGGGATCGATTTTATTAGCATTGTCCGGGCGTTTGTAAAAAACCTTGAAGCCGGTGCCATTGTTCAGGGCGGCAGTACCATTACCCAGCAGGTAACCAAATCGTTTCTTTTAACGCCTGAGCGCAGTTATACCCGTAAATTAAAAGAAGCAATTTTGGCCTATCGCATCGACAAGTCGTTTTCTAAAACTGATATTCTCTTTCTGTATTTAAACCAAATATACTTAGGCCATGGTGCATATGGTGTGCAGGCCGCTGCCGAGAATTATTTTGGTAAGTCTGCCAAGGATTTAAATCTTGCGGAATGTGCCATGCTGGCAGGATTGCCCCAAGCCCCCAGTAAGTATTCTCCATTTCGACATCCAAAAAAAGCCAAGCAGCGTCAGATATATGTGTTGAATCGGATGGTTGATGAACGCTTCATTACCGATACTCAAGCAACGGAAGCCATCAACACTCAGCTTGATATTAAACCCCGACGGAATTGGTACATCGAAGAGGTTCCTTTTTATACGGAGCACGTGCGGCGCTATGTTGAGAAGAAATATGGCGAAAAGATGTTATACACCCAGGGGCTTCAAGTCTACACTGCTGTAAACATCGAGATGCAGAAAATCGCCCGGGACGAGATTCAAAAAGGATTGTTTGATCTGGACAAGCGTCAGGGGTACCGGGGTCCTTTAAAACATTTTGCACCCGAAGAAATTGAGTCTTTTTCTCAAACGCTTCAAGAAAAATTGGAAAAGGAACCGCTACAGGATGGTATGATCGTCGAAGCGGTCGTTATTGCTGTGAACGACCGCCAGAAAAAAGTGACGGTACGCATCGGAAATTCCCAGGGTGTTATCGCCTTCGAGGATATGAAATGGGCCCGAAAACCCGATCCGGAGGTCGCCTATTTCGAGGCCAAAATAAACCGTCCCAGTGAGGCATTGCGTGTGGGTGATGTCATTTTGGTAAGGTGCAAGGGCAAAGAAAAAAATAAGGATCTGTGGGCACTGGCTCTTGAACAAATGCCGATTGCACAGTCTGCCATAATGTGTCTTGAGGCGGAAACGGGTTTGGTCAAGGCCATGGTTGGCGGGCGCGATTTTAAAGAAACTCAATTTAACCGGGCTTTCCAATCTAGAAGACAGCCCGGTTCAGCGTTTAAACCAATAATTTACGCGGCGGCGCTGGATAAGGAATTTGAGGAGTCCGATAAATTCTATACGCCCGCAACCATGATTATTGATTCCGCTATCGTATACCAAGACGAAGAACGTGATTTTACCTGGAAGCCTAAAAACTACAAAAAAACATTTTATGGCCCCACTCTTTTTCGCAAAGCCCTGACCAAGTCGCGGAATCTGGTCACCATTAAGATTCTGCAAGATATCGGTGTCGACTATGCCATCGAATACGCTAACAAACTGGGGATTAACTCCCAGCTGAGTCGGGATCTCTCCATAGCGTTGGGTTCCTCTGGTATTTCTCTGCTTGAACTTCTAAAAGCCTATTCTGTTTTTGCCAACCAGGGCTACCTCGTCGAACCGCTATTTGTCATGAAGATCGTTGATCGCAATGGAAATGTCCTTGAAGAGATGGCTCCGGAAAGAAAAAAAGTGATTGAAAAAAGTACCGCCTACATCATGACCAGCTTGCTGGAAGGGGTTGTCCAGGATGGCACTGGATGGAGAGTCCGCGAGCTAAAGAGACCGACTGCCGGGAAAACAGGTACTACCAATAATTTGTTTGATGCCTGGTTTGTGGGGTATACACCGCAATTCATTACCGGGGTGTGGGTTGGGTTTGATGACGAAGCCCCTCTGGGTAAAGGCGAGACCGGCTCCAGAGCGGCCAGTCCCATATGGCTTGGATTTATGAAAGAAGTGCTGAAAGACAAACCGGTGGCATTGTTTCAGCCCCCTGAAGGGGTCGTGTTTGCAAAAATTGATGCCGATACCGGCTTGTTACCCATTCCGCAATCAAAGAAGATTATATTCGAATGCTTTAAAGAAGGAACGGAGCCGACCGAATATACCAAGCGACCGGGCGAAATCAGTGATGCGGATGATTTTTTTAAAAAAGATCTGTAGGTCACCGCTGGTTGCTGAATACGGATTGCTCCATTTTGATTGGTTCAGGGTTCGATGAGCCGATTTTGAATGGCAAAACGTGACAATTCTGCATTGTTACGCAACCCCAATTTTTTTAATAGGCGCGCACGATAGGTGTCTACGGTTTTGATGCTGATGTGATAAGCACTGGCAATTTCACGATTGGTATGCCCCATTGCCAGGCGACGTAGTACTTGGAGCTCTCGCATGGACAATGAATCCAGAGGTGATTTGCCGTTTGATCCCTTGGCCACCCGCAAGGCCAGCGACTCTGCGGCCTCATCGGTTATGTAGCGCTGCCCATCATAGATTTTGCGAATGGCTTTAACCAGCTGTTCAGGTGCCGATTGTTTGGTGAGATAGCCCATTGCGCCGGCCTGAATTGCTCGAACTACATATTGTCCTTCTTCGTGCATCGTCAGCACCAGGATCGGCAATGTGGGATGCAGGATTTGCAGCTGGCCGATGACCTCCAGGCCGTCCAATCCGGGCATGGATATATCGATGACGGCGACATCCGGCGCAGTCTTTTTGACCAGCTGAATGGCCTCCCGTCCATCGGCGGCTTCAGCCACCACCTCCATATCACCGCTTTCTTCGACGATACGGCGCAGCCCGGCGCGCACAATATTGTGGTCGTCTGCCAGAAGGACCTTTATCAATTTGTTTCTCCTTAATTAATCCGCCCTGAAAAATAGCATATGGCCTGTTGGTGAGCTTTTCTGTGAATACTGAAGAATTCCGTTATATTGAAGCCTCGCGGATTAATTAATTATGGGTACTTTTAAATACACCCGAGTTCCTTTTTGGGGCCTGGACTTGACATCAAAAGAACCCCCGATCAGGGTGGCGCGTTCGCGCATTCCAGCAACCCCCAAACCTTCGGATTCAGACAGGTGCAGCGCGTCAAATCCCTGGCCATCGTCAACCACCGCCAGCGTCAGAAAGCCGTTGCTGGATCTGAGACTTACCTTAACCCGGCCGGCACCTGCGTGCCGGGCGATGTTGGTCAGTGCCTCCTGGGCGATTCGGTAGGCGGCGGTCGAAACGGTTTCATTTAAGCGCGGGACATTTTCGTGTTCAAAAACGCAGGCAATCTCGGTGCGTCTTTCAAAATCGGCGGTGTACCATTCCAGAGCATCGACCAGACCCAGGTCGTCCAGAACTCCCGGACGCAAACGAAATGCCATGCCGCGTACATCTTCAATGTTTTTGTCGATTAAGCGGCACATTGTTAAGGCGCGCTCTGAGGCCTCGGGATCTGAGGCTTTCAAGCGTTCATACATCCAGACCGAATCCATACGCAATGCAGTCAATACTTGCCCCAGTTCATCATGCAGTTCCCGCGCTATGGCGGAGCGCTCCTTTTCCTGATTGGCCATGATGCTGCCGGAAAGCCGGCGCAATTGTGTTTGGGCTTTTTTGACCGCAGTGATATCGTTCAAAATCCCGCAGACGCCGCTGATCGTTCCGGCGTCATCATAAATCGGAAATTTAACCGCCAGATACGTATGCAACCCGTCTGATTGCTGAATGTGTTCTTCGATTTGCAATGAACGCGATTTTTTTAAGACCTTCGCGTCGCTGGTTCGAAACTGGTCAGCGACCTGTTTCGGCAAAATGTCGTAATCGGTTTTGCCCCGGATTTCCGTATTACGGACATTGAAAAGCTCTTCGTACCGCGTATTGACGAGCGTATAACGCCCCGCTTTATCCTTGATGTATACGACAGCCGGTGTATAGGTTAATATATTGGTGATTTCTGTGGTTTGTTTGCGAACCAGGCGCTCAAGATCCTGGGAGTAGAGACTGAGTTCTTCTTTGGCCTGCTTTAGCGCCTCTTCGGCCCGGTTACGCTGGGTGACGTCAATCGAGACGGCCAAGGATCGTACAATGTTGTCTTTGGCATCCCGATCGGCTGTGGCGGAAAGCAGCACGTCAATTTTTTCGCCGCTTTTTTTGACAAACTGATAGGGAATGTCCTGCAGAAATCCGGTATCAAAAAAAAGAGGGATAATCTTTGTCTCGGCAACTTGGCGAGATTCCTCCGTGAAAAAATCAGTAAGCTTGCGCCCAATGACCTCATCGCGGCTATAACCCATCAATTCTACCCAGTAGTTACTGACACTGACCAGGCGGCCTTTCGGATCGATGGAGTGCAACATGGCCGGAGTATTGTGGTACAGCGACCTAAAACGGCTTTCGCTTTCACGCAAGGCGTCTTGGGCCAGACGTCGCTGGTGAATTTCGTGACTGGCCTGACGGTATAAAAAGAAAACCGATATGCCGATCAACACACACAGAGCCAGTACAATGGGACCGGTGGTTTTAATCAGGGGCTCGATCACGGTTTTGGTAATGGCATCCAACTTGCGCAAATGCACCACATTCCAACCCGGATAGTTGGTTTCCAGTTCCACAATATGGATCTGATACTCATCGCCGTCACGGTCCATGA
Organism: Desulfobacterales bacterium; assembly: GCA_050121225.1. Classification (GTDB taxonomy): domain Bacteria; phylum Desulfobacterota; class Desulfobacteria; order Desulfobacterales; family JAFDCJ01; genus JAFDCJ01. The sequence continues at coordinate 2,870 of JASFJP010000146.1, read as the reverse complement.
TATAGTCACCTTTGGCCGCCAAACCGGTCCACTTCCAGGGGCCGGGGCCAAATTGCAGGGATTTTTTAATCAATGGGATATTATTCTCATTGGTTTTCCACAACAGATGATAAAGCCATTCTTTGTGGTTGGAAATAAAAATTACCCCGTGAGGATCATTGACCATCACAATTTCGTCCAATTCCGTCCCCAATTGATTTTCGATTAACTCAATCGAAGCTTTGATAACCACAATGCCGACAGGGGATGAACCATTTTCGGTATACACCGGATGGCCGTAATAGGCTCCACGTTTGCCCGATGTGGTGCCCAGGGCCAGATAGGTGCTGGGTTTTCCTGAAATGGCTTCTTTAAAATAGGGCCGGAAAGCAAAATTTTGGCCCACAAAACTATCGAGGGCATCACGATTGGTGGAGGCAATTGTGTTACCGCTGGGGTCCATCAGATAACACACATCTGCGGCCAGCGTTTTCTTGAAATGGTCCAAGGTGGCATTGGCTGCAGCCAGGTTTTGTGCATCGGTCTGGGTCAGGGCGAGCTGGAGCGGTTTCATACCGGCCAGGGTTCTTACGGGTTTGACGTTTTCAGCCAGGAAGATGGTCAGATTTTTTTTTATGGTTCTCAAACGCAGATCTGCCTGCCGTTCGGCTTCCTTAAGGGCGGATTCTTTCAGGGAGGAATAGTACAGATACCCGCCCGTGGAGGCCGATAAAAAAGCCAGCAAAGACAAAACGATTAAAATGATGCGAAGTTTCATCGTTCCTGTGTTCCGATTTTAAGGTCAGCCTAGAAGTGCTTTCAAAACCTTAGATCGCGCCCAAGTACAAGGCGTGGGCCGACGAAAAAACGCAGCATACATGGGCGTATGTGAGTATTTTGAGGAGGGCCACAACGCTGTAATTGGGTGTTAGATGGGGTTTCAAACCACTTCTAATCATTTTCGACGGTTACACGGGATGTTGCGGCAATTTTTTTTGAATGCTTCTTTTTACACCAACCCCGGTCCGATGGCAAATGAATTCAAATGTAAGAAATAATCTGACAAAAAAATCAGAAATCGTCTAATTGACATTTTTTTCTCATATCTGTAGGTTTTAATACCTTAATTATTGCAAATAGCCTTTTCTCTGCTGAATTGCATCGATATCCAACACACCCATATTTGTAGATTGCAGCGGCTATGATCAGTTCGTTCAAACGGCTATTTTGCTTCTTAGATAGCGTTGGCCGCTGTTTAAGGAAACTGGCCATCCTTACAGAGCCAAACGCAAAAATGTTTTCCCACTGATCTATTATTTGCCTTTTTGGCCGTGATGGGAGGTGGACCATGAAACCAGCATTCAATTCTTTATTTTGTCTTGTCATCCTTTCCGTAATTGCCGCAAACTTAGCCGCCCCGGTGACCGGCTCTGCGTCTGAACCACTGGTTATCGGTGTCCCGCATTCAGAGGCGTATACCTATGCCAACATGATGAAAAATTCATTTGAAATGGCCCTGGAAATGATCAACACGCAGGGCGGAATCAAGGGCCGACCCCTAAAGCTGGTGTATGCCAACGACCAGGGCAAACCAAAACCCGGAGAAAAAGCAATTGTAGAGCTGGTCGAAAAAAACGGGGCCGTTATGCTGGTGGGCGCCTACCAAAGCAGCAACACTATATTCATGGCCAGAATGGCCGATAAGCTGGACCGGCCGTTGCTGGTCTGCACCGCTGCCGATGACCGCATCACACAAAGAAAATGGAAAAACGTCTATCGGCTGAACCCACCCGCCCAGGGCTACACCAATGGGTTGGAAGATTTTTTTCTGAATAACATCAAGCCCAAATCCATGGCCATCGTATATGAAAACAGCCCTTACGGTACCAGTGGTGCCATGCGGATGATGTGGTTTTGCAGGGGTAATGACATCGAGCTACGCGCCATCGAGCCTTACCACAAGGAAAGGCTCAAGCCGGACTATTTCAAACGCATTGTGGCGCGTCTGCAAGAAAATCCGCCCGATGTGATCTACATGGTTTCTTACCTTAAAGATGGCGCCATGTTGGTCAAAAATATCAGGGACGCAAAGCTCAACTCCTTGCTGTGCGGCGGTGCCGGCGGTTTTACGAGCCCAAAATTTATCGCTGCGGCCGGCGCCAGCGCCGAGCATCTGTTGACCGCGACCCTGTGGACCGTCTGTTTGCAATATCCGGGAACCAAAGAATATTACGATCAATATACCGAAAAATACGGCAGTTCGCCGGACTATCATGGCGCCGAGGCTTATTCCGCCTTGCTGGTGGCCGCTGATGCTCTGAAACGAGCCGATTCACACAGTCCCGCAAGTATCCGTGCGGCTCTGGACAAAACCGATCTGATGACGCCTTTTGGTCCGGTGAAGTTTACATCATATGATAAATTTGAAAGGCAAAATAACTTACCGACACAGGTTTTGCAGATCATTGACGGCGAATTTGAGTGTGTCTGGCCCCAAAAACTTGCGAGCGCTAATTTTACCGCTCCTCCTGAATGGAGAATCAAGAAGTAGGCATGCCGGAGTTGTTAAATATCCAATTGTCGGGTATAGATTGTACCTAAGGATAATTGAAAGGAGGTGGTTTTCAGAGAAAAGCTTGATTCATCAAATGACAAAAAACACTAAAGTATCGTATCATGCGTGCCAGGCTGTTGGTTTGTATGATGCCAAAATATTGACCCATTAAAACGTTTAGGAGAGTTACCATGAGGAATAAATTCTTTACCATTCTTGTTGTAATTTTTGTGATAACCTTGGCATTTTCCGGAAGCGCGTTTGCCAAAGAAAGAATTATATTCGGCGGTGGCCCGGCCGGCGGAACATTCCAGGTGGTTGCCAACGGCATCCAGGT
>JASFJP010000145.1:0-9326 GCA_050121225.1 Desulfobacterales bacterium | reverse complement strand
GGGTCAAAGGTATTTCCCAGCACCGCAGCTATGCCATAGCGTGTCGGGATTTCATCGGTTGATTCATCATCCGCCCGGGCGGAATTCGGGATGCCAATAAATATGATTAACATCATCAGGCATGCCGGCAGTTTGATTAAAGTGGCGTTTCGCAATGGAGTCCTGCCCATCATAAAAAATTATGACCCCGTTACCGGCAAAACCTGACTGGAGAATTGGAAAAATAAAATCTGCATAGGGCCAACCCGTTGAGATGGATATTTTTTTATGTAAAATGACTCATGAGGAGAAATATCAACAAGTTTGGCAAGCAATTCCAGATCTCAACGTGCTGGATTGCATCACGCGTTTGCGGAGCGGCACCAGCATCTACTTAACTGCACTGTCCAGCGGACAGCCGGTACAATCGGAAATCAAATTCTTTAGTTTTTTGTGAAGTACGGAGTAAGAGAAGTATTTCTTGGCCGTCTCGTAATTATGTCGAACCATTTTACTGCGAAGCTCGGGATCGGTCAGCACTTTTCTGGCTTTGCGAACCGCCTCATCCGAAACATAGCCGTCAATCTCAATCACCGAGAAACCCTTGGGTTTGATATCCATGGTATAGATCGAATAGGTGTTTACAACGATCGGACGGCAAAAATAAATCGCTTCAAGAAACGCATTGCCAAAGCCTTCAAAGGTGGAAGGATAGGTAATCAGGTCGGCATGGGGATAGACGTCTTCCAGTGTATAGATTTTCCTCCCGTTTTTCGTCTGACCTCTTTTTTCATTGATAATATTAGAAACAAAATAAGTATCGACTTTCATCAATTTGGAGTATTCCCGAACCCGTCGTTCGTAATCATACCCTTCATCTCCGGAAGCATGCGAGATGATCAGTTTGGCTTGCATACCTAATCGGTGTACCAATTCGATTGCATGCTCAATCCCTTTGCGTTTAACCACTCTAGTCGGTTGCAGAACCAACAACTCGTCATCGGCTATCCCCAGAGCTTTACGCACATCAGAAGCATAATCAACGTCTGCCGGCACCGTATCGTCGGAACTAAAGCCGCAGGACTCAAAGGAGCCGACCACCGGGGGGGGATTTTCGAAATCCATGACATTCGGAATAATGGTTGATGAGATACCCGTCCGCAGACTCAATTGATTATCCGCGGAAGAATTGATAACGACATGCTGAATTGTCGGTAAATGCGGCGGAAAGGCCATATTAAGATATTCCCAGGCGGCATTGGTCATAAAATGCTGGCGTTCCCAGAAAAAGTCGTGATGATGGGCGATAGTTGGTATTCCAGTTTCTGAAATGACTTCAGTAAGGGCGATACCAAGGGGTATGTTTAATGGAATGGTTAATGCGTTTTCCGGTAACAATAAATCAATTTCATGCTTTTCAATGAAACGGTATAGATCATCTTTTAGCCTTCGTTTCAGTTTATAGATCTTTTGAGTGACGAATCGTCCCCGAATCCTGGCTCCAAAACAATTTCGAAAAACATCTTTGATTTCCGGGTGCTGAAAATGGGCTTCCTCGACGAGATAGGACCGGTCAGGCGGTCGATCAAGCTCACCGGCAAAATAGTAGCACGAAAAACCGACTTTTTCAAAAACATCGGCCCACTTGGCAGTTTCCAATGAGACACCATCTGTCCCTGAAAAACGCGTGGATACGAAGCCGACATTGTGGTTCCGACCGCAATACGAACAATACGCCATCTTTCACCTTCCTAATCAACAATTGCCGACCTGCTGAGAAGCGGTTTCAATAACCAAATATTCCTATCCATCCGGGCGTGGTCTTCACACCTGTTCCGAGATTTTATACCAACTCCTATCATAATGATGTCTCCGGTTAGTATGTTCATACCAGAAGTAGTTCATGAAACTTCTCGATAACGGAAACAGCTGACAACGTGGTCATTTACCAGACCCGCCGCCTGCATAAAGGCATAACAGATGGTTGGGCCTACAAATTTAAACCCTCGTTTCTTAAGATCTGCACTCATGGCTGCGGACTGTTTTGTCTGCGCAGGAATTTCTCCGACAGTTCTCCATCGGTTTATGCGTGTTTTACCACCGACAAACTGCCAAATATAGTTATCAAATGATCCGAAATCGCTCTGAATGGACAGAAATGACCTGGCATTCTGGATCGCAGCCTCGACCTTTAGCTTGTTTCGAATAATACCTTGGTTTAGCAGCAGCTCTTTCACTTTGCGTGAGTCGTAGACAGCAATTTTCCGCGGATCAAAATTGTCAAACGCCTTTCTGTAGTTTTGCCGTTTCTTCAAAATCATTAACCAACTCAATCCTGCCTGAAAGCCATCCAGAATAAGAAATTCGAACAATTTGTCATCATTGTGTAACGGCACCCCCCACTCCATATCGTGATAGTTTACGTAAATAGGATCGCTGCCCGCCCAGCTACATCGAATTTTCACGGATACCCCTTTTCACATTAAACATTTGGTACGATCAAACTTATGTATGAGGGATTGTCAAACGACAAATAGGTCACCTTTTGACGCTTTCAGTTCCTAATTTATCTTGGCCATACCTTCTATGCGCTGCCGCGTCAACTGAAAAGGTAAAACCCTAAAGCTTTATCGATCGCTTCGGTTGGCGCAAACTCTGTTCCGATATAGGCACCTTTTATATTGCGAATCATCACTTTTTTGGAGATAAACGTTCGCTGCGTATCATTAAGATGAAATTCGACTCGAATCAAATCACCAACAGTGCAATTGTGATCCGCATTAATTTGAAGTTTCATGCCGGTGGTGGACAGATCTTTCACCGTCATCAACCCCCCGGGCAGCTCTCTTCCATCCACAACTTGAGTGTATGATCCCGGTAGGTTTGTTGCTTTACGGTAACGCTTTCTCTTCTCAAGAATGGCCTTATAAGTATACCCGCAGGGACATTTGACATTGACGGTTACGATCTTGTCAATCTTCACGTACTGCGAAACATTCACTGTTTTAGATCTCTGGCATTCGGGGCAAACAAACGTGGCCATTTGTCTGCTGGTTATATATACCTTTTCAGTCATAATATTACCCCTATAATCGGATGTCGTATTATTTATAAATTTTTATCACGAATAGTCAATTTTTTAAATAGTAATTTAGCATGGATTAGGATCGATTATGTGTCAATGCCCTTGGTTTACAAACAACCGCATCCTGATTCCTCAAGCCGCGCTCTGACCAAAAAATTGAGGTTAATAATGTCTCAACACTTGTAATTTGATAAAATTTTTTTTCGTCTGCCCTTTGATGCTTGTAATTAGAACCTTTCGAAAAATTCTTCTTGCAAGCCTAATAAAAATAGGGGCTCACCTATTGACCTTCGGGCGAATTTGCGATAACTTGACTACAAGTAAAGTTGACTACACGTGATGTATAAGCATTCATATTAGGAGGAAGAAATGACAAAAGCAGATTTAATTGAAAAAATGGCAAAAGATGCGAAGATCTCTAAGGTAGCTGCTGGCACGATTCTCGAATCATTCATGGCCAACGTCACTAAAGCGCTTAAAAAGAAAAACGGCAAAATCACTCTCGTAGGCTTCGGCACATTCATGAAAACCCGTCAAAAGGCTCGTAAAGGTCGCAATCCTCAAACCGGTGAACCTATCAAAATTAAAGCTAGAAACGTCGTTAAATTCAAAGCAGGTAAGCAATTGAAAAGCGCCATTTAATTTTATTCAACTATTGAAAGCAGCTCTTCAGCCAAGAATCTGAAGAGCTGCTTTTTTTTTGACAATAAACTTGATTTCTAATTTATGGCCATTAGATTGTGGATATAATTTTGCCAGGGGAGGCGTGTCTCTATGAGCGATGAAATTCCTGATATACAAGAAGAACTAACAACCGAAATTGACGAAGAAGTCACGGAACCCCCATTGTACAAAGTTCTCCTACACAATGATGATTTCACGACGAAAGCATTTGTAGTGGAAATTCTGATGGCAATTTTCAGTAAGTCGCTTGAGGAGGCCACGCAGCTTATGTGGCGGGTCCATAAAAATGGAATCGGAGTATGCGGCGTCTACACCTTCGAAGTCGCTGAGACAAAGATCAAGCAGGTAACCACCCTCGCCCGCGAAAATGGTTTTCCACTTAAATTGTCTATGGAAGAAGAATAACCGCTGTTATTATTTCTTGATCGCGATCTGCGCAAGAATCCCACGTCACTCTCCAGCCCTGTTATGTTCAAAGGGTGGAGCAATTGTCGCTGGTTGAAATCAGTTTGGAAGGAACTCAACACATGCATGATTTAAGGGAAAACGACATTTTGACAAGGGTTTCAAGATATAACCTCATCAGAAACCAAAGAATGATTTACATTGACGTGCATGAACAGATAGCGGGAAATCTTGCAGGCAAATTTGTAGCCGTTCCCAATATAATCAATATTATTGCCAAGCAGGAATTTCAGGGAATTGGTGAAACCGAAACGGAGGCGCTGAATAGCTGTCTTGTCAAAATAAAAAATTCCGACATTGAAGATCTTTTCCCCAGAAAGAGTCAGTAGTTTAACCGCAATAATTTTTCTTGCCCCCGTCGCTTCGATAGAAGCTACCGTGGTGCTCTGGTGATGAATTTATCCTTTTGGGTTCCCCGATAATGGGGAATTTTCGCTGCGTTGCAATCCCGCTGGGACGGGATCTTCGCTTCGCACCGACTGGCTTGCTCGGGTTATGATCTTTATAATTTTGGGCTTATATTCATTCTTTTTTGCCATCCTATTGGCCATAACTTTAATGAACAACACGGCTGCGAAAAAACAAGAAAAACCAATAATTGCAGAAAGAGCTGAAGGGTTTATGCGAAAAGAAGGTGCAATCTGCTCACCAATCACCGCACCGATGATCAAAAGCAAAATCGGAAACACATAGAGCAAAAACGTTGCCTTTAAAAGAGATGACGTCTCAAAGCTAAGGACAATTTGATCCCCCACATTGGCACCGACCTCATTGATCGCTTTCACTTCCATTTCATCGCTACTGCTCAGGGAATGGCAGGAGCCTCTGGCAGAACACGCCTTACATGCACCGGACTTCACGGTCTTAACCCAGGCAGATGTCGAATCGGTTTTAATTACGACGCCATGTTCAGTGGCCAATGCTGGTTTCCTTAACGCACGTTTTCACAATCGCGATGATGCAATAAAGGGATAGCCGATAGATAAACCGCAGAGCGCTCAAAACTTTCATGTATGAAGAGTTAATGCGGTTTCTTGTTGAAGTTGCGGTTTTTCAGATCGTTCGTAGCAGATCAAACCGCACTGTAGGCACCTTGAAGCCTCATCTCTGGCCGTGTCATCGCTGAAGCCGCGCTCTATCTCACCACTCTCTACCAGTTCCCGACCACTGCAAATAGGCATAATTTGGCGCTGGCTGGCTGCAACCTTTTCAACATGATCGACATCCTGTATAACAGACTGCCGAGTGATGACATGCTCAGTGAGAGAGGGATCAATCCCGTACAGAAGCTGCTGGATAGAGGCTGCTGCTCGTCTTCCGGCCCCTATAGCCCGGATGGCGGCACTGTAGTCAGCCAACGCATCACCGTCGGCAAACAGTCCGATTTCATCTTTGAATGCCGGCTGCTTGTACGGCGGAATCGCTTCCCATCGTAAGGGTTGATCCAATGGTTCTTCGGATTCAGCTTCATCCGGTTTAGATTCAACAAAAACGAGTTCCGGGAATCGTCCTGAGGCAATGATTAAGGTTTGAGCAGGTAAAGCTATTTTTTGCATGGTGTCGGTGTCGATATATTCCAATTCCTTGAGGTCATCCGCCTCTCCACGAAGACAGCTGATGCCGGCATTGTAAATAATGTTTACACCGTCGACACCCAGGTTTTTCACATCGGCATCGGATACGGGACTATTTTCCCAATTTTCCCGGAATAATATGGTAATTTTATGTGCACCCATGCTTTTGCACGCTTTGGCCGCTTCCAAAGTTAGCTTTCCGCCGCCGGAAATCACAACATCCGAAGAACAGGAAAGTCTATCGCTGCCTTCAGCAGCAGCTCTTAATAGATCGACCATCATATAAGTTCCTGGAATAGGCGATTCAATCTCCGATACGCCGCCACGGGCCAAGCGGCTATCCCAACCGCCACCCGCCAGAAGAACAGATTCAAATCCTTGCTGAAACAAAGCGTCGATAGTAAAATCTTTGCCCAAAACTTTGCCGCTTTCCGTCTTTACGCCCATATCAAGAATACCTTGTATATCCCAATCAAGGATCTCCTCGGGGAGCCGTTCAGCTGCAATGGCGCTCCGTAAGAGCCCGCCGAGTTTTGAAGTCGCTTCAAAAACGGTGACATCGTGTCCCAGTCGAGCAGCAAAAAATGCTGTTGACAACCCTTCCACGCCGCCGCCGACGACGGCGACTCTGCGACCCGTTGCCGGTGCCTTATAGGGAAAGACCCGTTTACCGCTTTTTCGTTCATAGTCGGCGGCATATCGTTTTAAAAAGTTGATTGCAACGGGCTCATCGATAAAATTGCGGCGACATTCCAATTCACAAGGCCTAGGGCATATTCTTCCAATCACTGCCGGAAACGGATTGCGCTCCTTGATGATCTGCACCGCACGATGATGATTGCCTAATGAGATTTGTCGGATGTATTCTCGGATATTTATGCCGGCCGGACAGCCTCGCTGACAAGGCGTGGTACATTCATCTGTCGTATATTCTCTCATGATTCGACGGGTAATCGAGGACAAATTAATAATATGTTTCGGACAAACGCGTTCGCAGGTACCGCACCCGGTACATTTTTTTTCATCTACCTCCGGAAGGCCTTTCGGCCCCATGGTTATCGCATCAAAAGGACAGGCTTTTGCACATGTACCAAGACCCAGGCAACCGATAGAACAGATTTTCATTCCGCCACTTAACAGCGCAACCGCCCTGCAATCATCGAGTCCGTCATAAATATATTTGGTGTCCGCATCCTGCACTCCGAAATAACAACCTGGCAGGGCAATGTCCGGTTCTTTGGCCTCAATTTTAACTCCCATAATCTCAGCGACGGCTTCGGCCACTTCCGGACCGGCCGCCACACAGGAATTGGGAGCTGCAATTCCAGCTACTATCGCCTCTGCATTGGCGCTGCAACCCGGCAGCCCGCAGCCGCCTCAGTTTGCGCCCGGCAGCGCATCTTCAACATCCAGGATTTTCGGATCGACATAAACGTAAAAAACTTTGGACGCCAAAGCTAAAACGGCGCTGATAACCAGGCCCATGCCTCCCATTAAAAGCAATGCTTCAGTCATGTTATTACTCCAATAGTTAGAATATTGCGCCAAATTTACATTTATCAAAACATGTCATGCACTGTATACATTTTTCCTTGTCGATTTTGGCGACCTCTTTCTTTTTCCAATCAATCGCCTCTACCGGACAGCTTCTGAAACAAAGACCGCATTTGGTGCATAGATCGGGTTCCACTTCAAACCTTAACAGGGGGACGCAACGTTTAGCGGGACATCGTTTTTCATGTATATGGGCTTCGTATTCGTCCCGGAAATAACGCAGGGTGGACAGAACCGGATTGGGCCCCGTCTGCCCCAAACCGCAAAGAGCCGCATCCTTGATGGCAAAAGAGAGCTCCTCCATTTTTTCTATATCTCCCGGTTCACCTTGGCCTTCACAAAGCTTTTCCAGTAATTGCAGAAGTCGTCGCGTACCCTCACGACAGGGAGTGCATTTACCACAAGATTCATCCTGAACGAAATCCATGAAAAAACGGGCCATATCAACCATGCAGGTATTTTCGTCCATGACAATGACGCCGCCGGACCCCATAATGGCCCCAACTTTGGCAATAGCTTCGTAATCTACGGGCGTGTCCAAATGCTCTTCCGGCACGCATCCACCCGAGGGACCACCGAGCTGGACCGCCTTGAATTTTCGCTTGTTGGGAATCCCCCCTCCAACATCATATACGATGGTTCGCAACGTCGTTCCCATAGGTACTTCCACCAGTCCAATGTTATTCACATCACCGGATAGGGCGAAGACCTTCGTCCCTTTACTGCTTTCGGTGCCGACACTGGCAAACCAGTCACCTCCATTTAAAATAATTTGGGGGATATTGGCTAACGATTCAACATTATTTAAAACGGTCGGTTTATCCCATAACCCCTTGAGAGCTGGAAAGGGTGGTCGGGGTCGGGGCATCCCTCGTTTGCCCTCAATTGATCTCATCAGGGCCGTTTCTTCGCCGCAAACAAAGGCTCCGGCGCCCTGATAAATGTCGATATTGAAATCAAACCCGGTTCCTAATATATCTTTTCCCAACAATCCGTATTCGCGGGCCTGCTTAATGGCAATGCCCAAGCGCCTGATTGCCAGAGGGTATTCGGTACGGGCGTAGATATACCCTTGGTGGGCATTAATGGCTTTAGCGGCAATCAGCATTCCTTCCACAACGGCATGCGGATCTGCCTCCAAAATGCTTCGGTCCATAAACGCGCCGGGATCCCCTTCGTCTGCATTGCAGAGAACAAACTTTGTATTGCCGGGACTCTTGAGCGCAAACTCCCATTTTAACCCGGTCGGGAAGCCGGCTCCTCCGCGGCCTCTGAGCCCCGAGATCTTGACTTCTTCGACAATTTGTTGAGCAGTCATATCCTGCAATGCTTTCGCAGCTCCGAAATATCCGTCTCGGGCGATATATTCGTCAATAACCTCCGGATCAATAACTCCCTTGTTGCGCATCGCCCAAAACATCTGGGAAGAAAAAAAAGGAATTTCGTTCATAGTGGGAATGGTTTCTTTCGATGCAGGCTCCACGTAGAAAAGCTTTTTAACCGGTCGGCCTTTGAGAAAATGCTCTTCGACCAGAAAAGGAACGTCTTTAGGTCTAAGTTTCTGGTAAAAAATCCCCTCGGGCTGGACAAGCATAACCGGGCCAACCGCACAAAATCCGTTACAACCGGTTTCAATTATTTTAATTTCATTGGCAAGATTTTGGCGCTCGAGTTCTTTTTGTAGTGCGTCTTGAAAGGCCTTGCTCTCACTAGCCTGGCATCCTGTACCACCACATAGCATTAACTGGGTTCTAACCTTGTTCATTCTATTCTCCTGCAATATCGAGAGACGATCCGCTGAAATTTTTGGAAACCATTGGAGCCCCTGACACCACTGACACAATGCCTTTCACTGTCGACAAACCTCTATCACTCAGATTTCCTCGTTTACTCATATTTATCGAGGGTTTCAACAACCTTGTCGGCCGTCACTCCGCCATAGGTATCTTGATCTACGACCACCACTGGAGCAAGTCCGCAGGCAC
>JASFJP010000144.1:0-9363 GCA_050121225.1 Desulfobacterales bacterium | reverse complement strand
AATACCTCGTGGCTCAGCATCTTGAAGATTGATCCAGACCCGGTGGGGTTCAACCTCCCGAAGCCACTCGACCTTAAACATCTCAGAGTGAACACGATTCCTCGGGTGGGGGCTCAAGAGTTGAAGGGGATATTTTTCGATAAGCGGGTCGTTGCGGTCTTCCCAGGAGCCCAAGTATTTTGGTATTGGGGGGCAAAGCGGATTGTTTAATTCCGCCGCACGCTGAGAGTAGATCTCGATCTTCCCAGAGGGCGTCTCAAAAGGATGATTCTCCGGATCCTCAATTTGCTTTCGAAATGCCACGATCGGTTCTTCTAGCGTAACCCGGTGGATGCCATCCCGTTTGAATTTTTCGTAGTCCGTGATCATGGGACCTGTTTCGGGATTCTTCTCCACAAACATGCGTAGAATGTCGTCCTCGGCAAACGGGTTGAAATCTTTAATACCAAGCCTTTCGGCCACTAGATCCGCGATCTCGAGATCGGACTTGCACTCGCCTACGGGCTCGATGGCGCGGTTAACAAAGGTGAAGTACGGTCCTGAGGGCCAGGGTCTGGTCAGGTCACTCCGTTCCGCAGCGCTGGTCACCGGTAGCAAGAGATCGGCATAGCGTGCTTGTGAGGTGATGAACAATTCGTTCACGGCCATAAATTCTAGCTGCTTCAGGGCCCGTGCAGCCTTGTTCGAGTTTCCGGTTTGATTGAGAAAGTTGTTGCACATGGACCAGACCATTTTGATATCAGCCGGGTATCCTCCAGCTTTGCCTTCGAGAATGGCATCGAAGATTTTGTTGATATGGACTCGTTTGGCTACGCGTAGCCGTATGTCAAGTGTTCCTTTGACCCGCGGACCGTCTATCTCGACAGGATTCTTACCGGGCGGAATGGCCGGCATGCGGAACATATGACCGACAGGAATACCCATCAGGCCACCGCCTGCACTGCCCCCAGGGCGCCCCACATTACCGGTCATTGCGCACAGCGTCATGGCACAGCGGTTATACTGTTCTCCCATGGCGCTTCGGGCCGGCCCCTGGCAATCCATCAAGGCTGCCGGCTTGGTTGTGGCGTATTCTCGAGCCAGATTGACAATGAACTCGGCCGGCACTCCGGTGATGGCCGAAGCCCACTCCGGCGTCTTCTCAACCCCGTCCTCCCTACCCTCAATGTAATCTGAAAATTGATCAAACCCAACTGTATACCTGTCCAGAAATGCCTGGTCGTGAAGCCCCTCTTTAATCATGACATGGGCCATACTCACCATCATGGCCGTATCCGTTCCCGGATAGATCGGAACCCACAGGTCCGCTAGAACCGCCGCAGAATCATGATATCTGGGATCAACACTAACGACTTTTGCACCAGCCTCCTTGGCCCGGATGAGATGGTACATGGTGTTGGTACCTGAGATCATCCGTGCCGGATCCCAACCCCACATAATAATGAGTTTCGAGTTCATTAAATCATCGCGGCTGTTGCCGACCATAACCGATCCGTATTGGGTCAATGACGCCCAGACCGCTCCCTCAGAGGAAATATTGCCATAGTGAGTCGTGAAGCCTCCGCATTGGTTTAAAAGACGGGAAGCTGCTAATCCGCCCATATGCAGGCTGCCTAGATAGCCACCGCCTGTGCTCAAGAATATACTGGCCGGGCCGTATTTCTCTTTGACCTCTTTCAGCTTGCCGGCTAGGATGTCCAGAGCTTCATCCCATGAAATCCGTTCGAATTTGCCTTCCCCTTTGGCTCCGACCCGCTTCTGAGGATATTTGAGGCGTTCAGGGTGATGGACATATTGACGGTAGGCGCGGCACCTCAGACAGGTACGCAGCTGTTCAGACTCAGCGGAATCATCTCCCTCGACCCGAATGATGACATTATCCTTGATGTGAAGCCTCAGTGGACAACGTCCGCCGCAGTCGAACGTGGAAGTTGTCCTGACGATCTTGGCTCCGCCCTCATCTGTTCTTTTCTTTTCGGCGTTCATTTTTCCCCCTGAACAACAGGCTCAAATTTCGATTGCCTTCTTGACGAACATCTTTTTTATCGCAAGATGAATGGTATGAATGACTATTTAAGTCTAAAGGAAAACGCGCATACAATAAACCAAGTTACTGAAACATCTGGCTCTATGGCATGTCAAGGGAAAATCTCCTCTGCAGCCTGATTCCTCATCGATTGAAACCTTTACCATACAGGAAATTATAATTATATAAAGATTGGCTGTGATCTTAATTAGAATCGCGGCAGGTGCAATTCGTCGACATGTTTTTTATTTTTTCTGACAAAGTCGTTTACATAGTGAGGAACGATCTGATGGTTTAAGTAAGTTTTGAAATCGTGATCAATTTTTTCCTGCGATACAGGCCAGTCCTCCGCGGATTTGCAGAACACATCGTATTCACTATTACCGGTTACCCGGGCAATTTTGAAAATATAGTCCTCAATTGAAACCGGTTTGTCAGGGTCAAATAATCTGCCTTGTTGGGAAAAAGCTTTGAACAACATGGCAGCGTACAGTAACAAACAAATCCCACAAACTATATTAAGCAGTTGACCGATCATTGACAATCTCCTTAAAAATCTTACTCACACTTTTTATCGGCACTATCTGCCTTAGACTTTACCTTCCAAAAAAAATCTTTGGGAATTGCTCATTTTCGAGGGAGAAAGACAGCGATTAGTTGTTTTCAACGCGCTAGAATCGATATCCATAACGCAGGCCCAACGTATCCATTCCTTCATTTTCGTTTGCGAGGTATGCATTGGAGATATGATCAAACATTAAGGATAGGCTGTGATGCCTGGTGAGCTGGTATCCAAACTCAAACGGAATGCGAAAAAGGAGTCTAGTGCCAAGTGACTTCTTGTCAGAATCTGAGGTGTCCAACTCGCCATTATGCAGCGCAAGACCAATGCCGGTGTTAAAGAAAAATCGTGGCGTTGTTTCAATCTCCCAAATAGCTCCGGCGTAAATCTTGCTCGTATCTCCTCGGGTATTAAAGCTGATCCCTGCATTTGGGCGCACCTCGCCTGACAAAACCGCAAAGACGGGACGGCTGAAAACCATTTCAGCGTTTATATCCGCTCCGTCTTCATTATTAGTCCCACTCCAGAGACCACCCACGTCATGCGCTAAAATCCCGAAAAGACCCCTGTAAAAATGGTTCGAATAAGCAATGCGAGGTTCAGAATTCTCCGCGAATGCAGGCGTAACGATTTCGTAACAAATTATGATGGTAGTTAACAACAGCGCAATGGTCTTCATAGATAACGCCTTTGGGTCTGCTTTTTTGGCTACTATATAAATGCTACTAGACAAAATTAGGTGCGTCAAGATAGGAGCAAGAGGGTATTCTCAAACTTGATACGTTTGTGAAATTAGTGTATTTTTTCATGATATTTAGGTTGGAAGTGTTTGAACGGCAAATCTGCAATAAAAATGTAAAAAGCTACATACGAATCGAAGGATAAATTACTGATGAAAACCGTTGATGTTCTCGTAATTGGGCGCAGCTGTGTTGACCATATTGCACTGATCGATCAATTCCCGTCAGAGAATCAAAAAGTGCCTTTAAAATTTCGTTTAATTGAAGGTGGCGGCCAGGGTGGCACGGCGTCTTGTTGCATTTCAAATTTGGGCGGGCATGTTGCATATGTTGGTAAATTGGGAGATGATGAAGAAGGCCGGTTTTGTCTGAAACGTCTGAAAGACTTTGGGGTGACCACAGAATACATTGAAATTGTAAATAACGGCAAAACGCCTGTGGCCTATGCGTTTGTAAACACTGCTACCGCAGAGCGAACTATTTTTTACGAGCCCAATGAGTTGCCCAGAATCAAATTGGATCAAAGCATGCAAAACCTCTTTACGAAATCGGGCGTGATTTTGCTGGACCCCGAAGTAACTTATCTCGGTCACAAAATAAAGCGTCTTGCCCCTTCAAATGCTAAAATCGTCTACGATGGTGAGAGATGGAGGGACGGAATACAGGACATCATGGATACCGCTGACTACTTCATTCCCTGTTCTGACTTCCTGGATGCCGGTGAATTGAATTTCGGAGATATCCCCTTGGTTCAAAAAATATCCCAATTGAATAAACGAATCTACGGCCGGCTGATCGTCACCTGTGGCCAAGACGGCGCGTATTATGTACTGGAAGATACTCTCTACCATGTACCGGCCTTTGAAATAAAGGCTGTGGATACTATTGGAGCCGGTGATAATTTTCATGCAGCGTTTGCACTCGCCCTCGCAAAAGGTTTCGATCTCCAACAGTGTGTAAAATTCTCCGTAAGTGTTGCTTCTTTGTCCTGCCGGAAATATGGAGGGAGAAACGGCATTCCGGATATAAATGAAGCACTTGAATTCGCAAATAGGTTGGTGGCAAAGGCTATCGCGACGGTTTAAACATGAACTCGGGAACTCATTTTACATACTCAAACGTATATGTCCCTCTGCCGATTAAACTGCTGAACAAAATTACATCCAGTTCAACGAGCTCGTCCGCACGGTTCAACAGGTTAGACGCGCGAAATTTATTGAAAACAGCACGTCACAAGACAGGCCTGAGTGATTGCGGGGATTCGAGAGTTAAAGAAGCCCTGGCTGCGTTAGTCGAGTCCGTGATTCAAGAAGGAAACCTCACTTTATTGGGTCGCTTTACGATGCGGAAGTTTCTTCTTGAGAATCTGAGCAGCCGCCTACGAATCATCGACGTCTTGAAACGCTTCCCGGAAATCCGGCAACAAAAGGTTCACAGGCCTATATTCATTACCGGCTGGTATCGCAGCGGAACAACGTTTTTTCACAACCTGTTTGCATCTCATCCTACGCTGCGTGCCCCACTTTTCTGGGAGCTGCGCTATCCCTGCCCCGGCCTTGATCCGCATACTGTAGCTCCACGACATGTCATTCGAAAAGTTAATCTGCAAACTAAAATTCACCGTTATCTGGCACCAGGCTTTAGTAAAGCCCACCGCATGGATCCTATAAAACCCGAAGAGTGCTTGCATCTGCTCGAAAAAGCATGTGCCGGAACCACGGCTTTTTTTATCACCGAAGCCAAATCGTTTGCCTGGTGGCTGTTAGATCATGGTATGCAGCAGGGCTATGAATTTTATAAAGTCCAACTGCAACTGCTCAGTTGGTTGCGGCCCGCTAAACGGTGGATTCTGAAGTGGCCCTACCACCTCTGGCATATCGATACCTTGCTAAAAACATTTCCGGATGCAATTGTCATCATCCTTCATCGCGATCCACGCGAAGCGATCCCATCGGTGTGCAGCCTGGCCGCGCTGGCCCGTGCCTCATTTTGTGAAAGCATTGACACGGCGGCTCTGGGACGTTTCTGGTTGGACTACAATGAAGCGGCTTTACAGCGAAGTGAAATGGCGCGAAAAAATGCCCGCGTCGACCAAATAATCGATATTCATTATACGGATATGACCAAAGACCCTCTATCCGTGATAGAAAACATACTCAATCAGATAGACCTAGCCTCTGATAAACCATGGTTTAATTCTTTAGGGATCGATCTAAAAATGAAGGAGGCAAAGCAAAGGCAGCATCAATACGCTTTGTCTCAATTTGGACTTTCGGCTGACAATATCCGTGAAAGGTTGGCCGAATATATTGAAAAATACGATTTATCCTCAACCTGAAGTTGATCCAACTTAATTTTTATTCTAAAAAAGAATGCCGGGTCGTTTGGCTCTGGGTTCTTCAGTTATGAGCCCGATGCATCGCCGCCGAGCAAGCCGCCTTGCCGTCCGCGGGCGCGCGCTCGGTGAAAATTCTCTGGATCGGCACGACAACGGGACTGGTGATAAATCGAAAAGCCGTCCCAATGATACCTCCGGGTTGGACATCGATTTTGTAGTTGTTAAACGTCCCTTTAACCTGAATGGGTGTGGCCAGACTTAAAAACTGGGGTTTCTTGGCTTTCGGTGCCATCGCCAGATATACGTCCTGGGTCTTGAAATTCACCTTGGCTTTTCCACTAACCTGCATTTTAGTTGTGTCCGCAAAAATGGCATCTTGCTTCATCATCCCATCCTTGAGATCGAAACGAAACACAGCGCAGTTGATTATGGATGATTCCTCGGAATCCAGCTTAGGTAATGCCGCTGCCAGCAAATTCACAGCCCAGAGTTCAAATATATCGGCTTCAAAATTTTCCGGTACAACCGCGAAATCTATGTAACCGTCGGCATGCTGCATGATAGTATCAACACTATTTGCCCTGGATTTTAAATCCACATCAAGACTGAGCCGGCCACCCATTTTGGATTCGGGCTTGATTCGGCGAGCCAGCACCCCGTAGTCAAGCTGTTCTATCCTAGCGCTGGCTTCCAATACGACATTACTTTCAGTTGGTTCAAAAGCAAATGCAATTTTCACTGATCCACCGGGAATTTCCAGCTGTAACGGATCCACGAAAAATCGCCCCTTCTTCAAACCGGCTTCTAAATTACCGCTGCCGAGGTTATCCTTACCCGATAATACCTCTTCCACCTTCAATTTGAAATCAGCGTCCAGGCTCCGCATGAATTCGGAGCTCAAAAGGGATGGAACCTCTACCGGTTCAGCAGGCTTTTCGGCTTCAACCTGCTGGGCGTTTTTTTGCGTTTTCGCCGTCGGTGTTTTCTCCACTGGTGACCAGTCACCCACCCTGAAATCATCGATCTGAAGTGTGCGGGTCGTCAGATCAATATCCAACCGTGGCGGTTTGACTTTGGTTGCCAAACTCATTTTTCCGGTCATGTGGCTTTGGTTGACATTAACACTAAGGTCGGAAAGGGAGTATCCATTTTTTTTCACCTGAAAGCGCCCCCCCAATTTATAGGGCCCGTAGGGAGGCAGATCAACCCCCAAAAAGCTGTTGATGCTGTTAAGGCGCTCACCGCGCAGCAGCATTTTGAAATCCAATTCGTTTTGGTCCAACGGTAGATCGACAAGACTGCTCAATTCCAGCTCCACGCCGGCGGCCTCGGCCACTATCTTAAGTGGCATACGGACTTTCTCATCGGCAAGGACCGCCAGCCGATCGCCCTTTATCTCAATTTTGACAGGCTCTTTCTTGATGCGACCATCAATGGACCATGTCACAGGCTGTCCGGCAGATGCCTGCACAACACACTCGAGGACGCGCACCTGTAGACTCGCGTTCGTATTGGGGTCCCGGATGGTCCAGTGGCCATCTTTCATTCGGGCGGCAAACTCGGATTGATCCAGAATTGTGCGAAGGCTGGCGCCTTTGATATTGAGATCCAGTCCTAAACTACCGACGTCGGCATCCATCCCTTCGACGATGTTCAGCTCGGCAAGCAGCATTCCGATATCAACTTTCGTGGAATCGATTTTAAATTTAAACGCCGGCACCTTATTGCGAAGATCAAGGGAAAAATCGCCTTTAAATAGCACGTCTCCTATCACCGCCTGAATCGGCGAACGGTTTACCCAGCCGTCGCGGATACGACTTGATAAAGAAATATCTTTGATATCAGCATGCTTGAAATGAATGCGATTGACGTTTATATCGATATCGGCGTCATGGAATTCGATTTTTTGAGGTATAAGGGGCATATCAATGGTCAAGCCCCCGCCGGTGGCGTCTTGCTTCTTGGATTGATCTGATGCGACAATGCTTACCAATTCTCCGGGATCAATGTTTTTATATGTCACGTTCGCTATCAACAGTGGTTTTTGATCACCATGTTTCCATCCCAGTTTCCCGATAAATTTTGTTTTTCCCAGATTAGCACTCAGAAGATTCGCATCAAGAGAATTTATCTCCCATTGTTTACCGGTCAATTTGAGATTGCCTCTCATGGCGTACGGCAATTTCGCGGCAGGAGATATGCCCAGCCAGGCAGCGAGATCACCAATACGTTTGCCGGTCAATTTGAGATTGCCGTTCATGGTGTACGGCAATTTCAATGCAGGAAATATACCCTGCGAGCCAGCGTGACCGCCCATACCTTTGTCGGATACATCCAGATTCAGATTCGATCCGGCCGGATCATTAGGTTTGGAAATCGAACCTTTAAGACTCAGATGGGCGCCGCCTCCGCTGGCGGAAAGGTCTATGGGCCATGGATCGCCGCTTAAAATTTGGGTGTGACTGCCTCCCGAAACCGCCAGTTGAAAGGGCACGTCCAGTAGTGTGCCGTTGGCAGAAACGGTCATGTCTTGGTCGTGGACCATAGCAATTTCCGCTTGTTCTAGTGTGAAGTGCACCGGTCGTCCACCGGCAACGTTTCCGTAAGAGAGCTCCGCATCATTGAGCGCAAAGTGCATGTCGATGTTCTTGATCAAAGACTTCAGCTTTTTTCCTCTTCCGGCGAGACTGAATTCAAATGTTTCAAGGTGACCTTCAATGCCCTCGGTATCGATGAAAATCAGCGCGAGCTTGCCTATGTTGGTTTGGTTGGCGGTCAGGCTTAACAGAAATTTGGGAGCATCATCGATGGTTTTTAGATCGAGGTTTCCGTGAAAGGCGACATCAGCGAAAGTTAGCTTCATGGGCGCCATTAAGGCTCCCTCATGTACGTCGACTTTTAAAGAGGCATTGCGGATATCTCCCGGCAGGTTGATTACCCGGTCTACTTTAAGTTCAGCATCAGCATCAAATTTATTCAAAATTTCCAGTGAAAAGGTCAGGGCGTCAAAATCCTGCGGAATGTCATCTGATTTTAGTGCGGCTGGCTCCGGTTGCACCTGAGGAACCTCAAGCCATGGTCGAGCATCAAGGATAGGTACAGTTAGTTGGTAAACTATCGCAGGCCTGTCTTGGGACAGATCGACGTCGAACTTGCCGTTAAAAGTGGTCTCGCCGATATTTCCTTTTAGTTCAGACAGGCTGTAGCCGTTTTCGGTCTTCTTCAAACGAGCGTTCAGAGCGTATGCACCAATCTGGGGAAGTGGCGAATCGATGAGGGCTTCGATGGTATCGAGGTCATCACCTTCGAGCTTCAATTTGAAATCGAATGCTTTGCCTTCCAGCGGTCGGTCAGCCTGACCGCTGACATTCAATGTAGCGCCGGCCATTTCGGCAGATACATCCAAATGCCAAGATTGCGTGGGATTAAACAATTCAGCAATCGGATCACCGTTAATGTCAATAAAGTAGCGTTGTTTCTGAAACGCCCCCTGAATGGATAGTTGCAGTGGCTCATCAGCTACCGCTATGCCCTGCATTGAATCCAGCCTAAATTCATACTTCTGGTCCGAGTCGTGGTCGAGAAAGGTTACGTTAATTTGCGTTAATGATAGTTCATCCACCTCAACTAACTCTACCGCAAAGCCGTCGGCGCTGTCTGTTGATGGTGCTGAGGATTCTGCCGTCTTTTTGGCAAA
>JASFJP010000143.1:0-9373 GCA_050121225.1 Desulfobacterales bacterium | reverse complement strand
AGAACCTAGACCACCCACTATTTCCCCCAAATCCGTCATTTCTCGCTTGTTTTTTGCTTTCTATGGCATGTTGGACATTCTGCTGAAATACTCATACAAGCCCATCGCTTTCCATCTGGGTTATCTACGGGCAGAGACCAGGGACGTCCTTTTCGGACAATCGCCCCTAGCTCGTGGACAATTAGATGTTAAATAACTCTGTCCCCGCAGCCATCACAAACCAAAATAGTATCTTCTTCTAAATGATCCTTTGTCAACGGTTCTGCCTCTGGAGTTGGCTCACCACAATTCGCGCAAATTATTTTCTGCCCATCCTGCCAAGCGATTATATCTTCTTTTCTGATTACACCCATTTTATCACCTCCTCTCTATTGTCATAATTTTAGCAATTTTTCACATTTACCAGATTCTCTGTTCAGCCTCAACCATGCGAAAAAAAATCTCTTAAATATGATGTTCTCAGGCGGATAAAATTTTGCGCATTTGCCTCTTTCGTGATATATTAATTATTAGTTTGGGAAGGCTACATTTCACTCCTAATTTTTTCCCTATTGACGGGGCGGCTTTTGCTGGGTCGCCCCTAATCTTTTGAAATAAATTAACTTTTACAAAAAATTTCCGATACATAATGTAATGGCTCCGGTTCGCTTGCCGGGGCCATTTTTTTTGGATCCTATCCGTTGGAGCATCTGCCATTTTTTCCAAGCAAGATTAAAATCTCAACTCTTTCGGGGCTATCCTTTGAATTTTTTGATATTTCATGATACTGAAGATCGCGGTAAGAATTGCGCGATGGTGAACGACCGCTATGGCAATAGTCCCTCGGTTGAATTTGGAATTAAGTTGCGATCCTTTTACTTTCAGACGGCTAGTCTGGAACCGACTATCCTGAACGTGGACGATGTCCTGAAGAGAATCATAAAAGATGTTAGCTTGCCGGACGAAACCAGCGCTTGATCCTTACTACCAGGAGGCGATTGCGGTTATTGGATCTGGGCCCGATAGACTTGTGTTATCTTACTCAAGATTAAGGAGGAATACCGATGCGGATTGAACTTAGCAAAACCTCGGTGGAATTCACACCCGAGGCCGATTATGAGAA
The DNA here is from genome assembly GCA_050121225.1 of Desulfobacterales bacterium. Lineage (GTDB taxonomy): Bacteria > Desulfobacterota > Desulfobacteria > Desulfobacterales > JAFDCJ01 > JAFDCJ01. The sequence continues at coordinate 8,271 of JASFJP010000143.1, read as the reverse complement.
GACCATGTTAGAAGGGTTGTGGCGTATGCTGGTGGATTGTGTTCGCTTTAATAAGAAGCTGGTACCGGTGGGTGAGTATGTTCCCGCAAAAAACAATACAGCCAGCTTCGCCGTCGAAGGCGACAAGGGCGAAGAGGAATATCCAGCGGTCTATGTGGACAAGGACTGCACCTGCTATTGCCAGACGTGCAACAAGTTCGTCAACCTAAAGGCTGGCGACCGCATCCCGCCGTGCTGCGGCAAGCTGATGGAACTGCTGGACTGACGGATTACATGCAGGATACGCTTTTACTGGAGTCGATGCTTTTCTGGTTTAGAATCAAAATTTGACGCCTCCTTGAGATAGTGGTAAGTCATTTTAACAACGAAAATTTCAGGCAACTCTACCGAGGGACTATATCATGAAAATTAGTGAATTTCAGGCATTGCTTAAACCCGTGACCGACCTTGTCTCAGGGATGGCGATAGACTCTAAGCTCGCCGAAGAGTTAGCCCGCCGCTTCCCACCTGGAGGTGAAGCGTTCGATGCGATCGAGAAAGCGTGCCACGAAGCGATCGCGGATGGATGGATGTGTGCAAACGGTGATGTGGGGCGACGTTGGGGTCGTGTGATTGAACCCTGTGAAGAGACAGGAGGACTAAGTGTCGACGTCGTCGACTTGACCGATTTAGTGGGATCGCACCATAGTCATCCTGGCGGCGAGGTCTGCATGGTCATGCCGATCACTCCGGAGGCCCAATTTGACGGTACGTCTCGCGGTTGGTGCGTATTTGAACCAGGATCTGGCCACTTCCCAACGGTAACGAATGGGGAAGCCCTGATCCTGTATATGTTACCGGACGGCAACATTGATTATACAAATGCAAGGTAGCAGCCGCTGCGGAGGGATCTGGATTTAAAATCACCTAGAACATCTTTCAATTTGCTTTTGTCTATTTCCACCAGGCCAATGCGGCCGTTCATCGGAATGGCTGGATGTCGACGCCCTATTTGAGTGCCATAACCAACTCGTCCCGTTGTGTCGGTAAATTCCTGAATCTTCTTCCACCGGAAACGGTGATGATGCGCACCTCAGACCATGGCGGCAACGACCACTTCCACGGTGCGGACAACCTCGAAGAGATCATCCGGCCATATAATCAAAAGGTATATTGATCAACCTAGCCTTTTAATATTCATAGCCTGCACATCTGGGAAGGATAAGCCCTCATTCGGTGAGTTTGTGGTAAAAAGACAGCAAAAGGAGGAAGGCTCATGACGGAGAAGAAGAAAACAATCGATCGCAGCAGGAAAAGAGGGAATGTTTCAAAGAAAAAGCAGCCCCTGTCTGATGATGGGTCGCTGCTGCAGGCCCGGAATAAACAAGGCGGCTATGCTTTGAATGACGATTTGGTCGAACAGGCTCTTATTAGCGGTGAATATCGGGATCTGCTTGAAATCTACTTTGGAGAAGACCTCTATGATGAGCTGCGAGGTCTAACCACGCGGGCACGAACAGCACGCACGCGGGGCGGACCGCGGGTTTTGGTGCTGCCGGGTATAATGGGCTCAAAGCTTGGGAAGCAAGGCGTTATCTTTGATGATACGATCTGGCTTGACCCCGTCGATGTTATTGCAGGAGGGATAGAGTCCCTTTCTTTAATTAATGGCGACCAAGGGATCACAGCGCTTGGAGTGTTGTTGACAGTTTATCTAAAAATCAAACTGCGGCTCAAGCTTGCCGGATTTGACACAGACTTCCACCCGTTTGACTGGCGTCAGAACATTGCCGAGGAAGGGGCAAGGCTAGCTGATCGAATCCGCCGCGAGACATCTTCCCAGCACAGTGAGATTTATCTGGTTGCACACAGTATGGGAGGTTTGATCGCACGTTCAGCGGTAAAGTTTTTGGAAGGGACTGGAGAGGATGATAAAGTACGGCGTTTGATCATGTTGGGGACACCCAATTATGGCTCTTTTTCTCCTGTGCAGGCCTTTTCCGGCTATCATTCCATGGTAAAGAAAGTCGCCGCATTGGATCTTAGACACTCCGAGGAAGAACTGGTCAACGAAGTGTTTAATACCTTTGTCGGGCTTTACCAGATGCTCCCAGCTCCGCAGAAATTTACCGGATTAGATATTTATAAACCGGCAAATTGGCCTTCGACGGGCATCGCTCCGCGTCCTGAGATATTATCAAGCGCCGCTGACATACACAAGCATTTGGCCCCGGGGCGGGATCGCTTCACGTTGATCGCCGGCATCAACCAGGATACTATTGTTGACGTCCATCGCGAACTAGAACAATTTGTTTTCATCGCGTCCAAGGAGGGTGACGGCACGGTACCCCTGTCATTTGCCGAGCTGGAGGACGCGACGACCTACTATGTCGAAGAGCAACACGGTAGCCTACCGAATAACGCAGACGTTATCAGAGCGGTGATCGATCTCTTGGAAACCGGTAGGACGGAGAACCTTCCGACCAGCTGGACTCCCCAGAGATTGGGTCAAAGAAGGACAGTACGTGGCGATGAGTTGGCACGAATACCGTTCGATGAGCGGACAGGCAAAAACATCAGCCCAAGGGAACTACGGCATTTGCTGGATGAATTTGCGGCACCATCAAAGCCTGTGCGGGATGAGCTGCAACCGTCTGTCATGGTCCGCCCTGAGGGAATCAGCAGTGAGCCCATCGTGGTCGGCAGAAAACGCCAACAGCGGCTCGACTTGCGTATAGCCCACGGCGACATCACGCAAGTAGACACCCGCGCTGTGGTTCTCGGACTGTTCAAGGGAGTTATTCCTTCCGGTGCGGCGGCAGCGATTGACCGGCAGCTCGACGGTGTCATTACCGATTTTACAGAGCGACGGATATTATCTGCCAACATCGGCGAAGTCTTCATTATGCCAACGAACAGATATCGAATGGGCGCAGATATTGTTGTATTTGCCGGTTTGGGCACTTATGATGATTTCAACGAAGAGGTATTGCGGCTCGTCGCGGAAAACATCGCCCGTACCCTTTTACGAACCAAAGTCGATGATTTCGCTACTGTACTTTTGAGTTCTGGATCCGGTATGGCTACGGCAGATGTCCTCTCGAATTTGGTGGACGGCTTTCTGCGTGGGCTTCAGGAAGGAGGGCAGGACGGACACTTGCGAGCGATCACTTTGTGCGAGAACAATAAATCACGATTTGACCAGATGCATCAGGAACTGCTCAGACTGACGACGACGTCCATTTTTGACAACATAGAAACGACTTTGGAAATTCAGGAGTTGCCACCTGTCTACCCATCGTCGATAACACCAAGTCGGTTGAAATCCAAAGGAATAGATCCTGTATATCTGATCGTACGTGAGATGCTTGCCCCATGGCCGCAAGCAACAGATCCTTCCATCGAAGCCTCTTTTACGCTGCGCGCTTCGGTGCTCACTGCCGGGGCGAAATCCACGGTAGTTACGGATACCATCGATGTTGATGCCAAGGCGCTCAATCTGCACCTCGAGACCATAGAGACAAAAAATTTTGATATTAAACGACTGAATGATTTCGGGAAGACCTTAGGGGAAATGACGCTACCCGATTTAGTGCGTAAAGCCCTGATAGGTATGCGGGATCGGCAGCTTGTCGTCATCCACGATGCTCGCAGCAGCAGAATTCCGTGGGAAACAGTTAAAATAGATGATTGGTTCCCGGCAGCACAAGCGGGCTTAAGCCGTAAGTATGAGGCCGAGGATCTAACCGTGGCTAAATGGCTGGAAGAACGCCGCTGGGCGGACGAATTCAGTGTGCTATTAATCGTCAATCCCACAAAGGATCTGGCAGGTGCTGAGGAAGAGGGAAAACGTATTCGAGATATACTGACGCAGGATCCGACGGCACGATTGAAGGAACTCTGGCGTGAAGAGGCAACATACAGTGCGGTGCGTGCGGCCTTTCGGTCAGGGAAATATGATATGGTCCACTATGCTGGGCACGCCTTCTTCGATCCGGTCAACCGGGCACGAAGCGGTATCTTGTGCCACGGCGGTCAGGTCCTGTCCGGTGTGGATTTAGCAAATTTGGAGATGCTGCCAGCCATGGTATTCTTTAATGCCTGCGAAGCCGGCAGGGTTCGATCCGTTAAGGCTCGGGATGTCGGCAAGGGAACTGTTAAACGCCTTGAGACCAATGTCGGCTTGGCAGAGGCTTTCTTGCGTGCCGGTGTCGGTAATTATATCGGCACGTATTGGCCGGTCGGTGACGATCCAGCCCAAGCATTCGGTGAAGCGTTTTACCAATCCATTGCCCATGGCGATACGGTCGGTCAAGCGCTAAATATAGCAAGAACCAAAGTGCGCGAACTTAATTCTGTAGATTGGGCGGACTATATTCACTACGGCAGCCCGAGTTTTCTGGTCAAACGGCGTATTAGTGCCGAGACGGAATAATTCTGAGTTAGAAGCAAAAGAGAGCAAAAATGATAAAACGTATAGGATTTATCGGCTTGGGTAAGATGGGAAAATGGAAAAACTAATTATCACAGTCGCATTAACCGGTAACGTACCCACTAAAGAAATGAATCCCCATCTGCCCGTAACCGCGGATGAAATTGCTGCCGACGTACGGCGTTGTGCTGATGCGGGTGCTGTTCTTTTTCATGTGCATGCACGGGATCAGAATCAAAAACCGACTTTAGACCAAGACGTTTACAAAAAGAACGCAAAGCGCATTAAGGAGGTCGCACCCGAGGTCATCCTGCAATTTTCAACCGGAGCCCGGGCCGGCAAAGAGTGGGAGGCGAGAGCGAACCCTGTGAGACTGCTGCCGGAGATGGCATCTTTCACCACGGGGTCCAACAATCTGCCGGGAATGGTCTATGAAAACTCGCCCCAATTTATCGAATATCTTGCCGGGGTGTTCAAGAAAACCGGTGTGAAGCCCGAAATCGAGGTGTTTGAAACCGGTATGATCAACAATGCGCTTTACCTGAAAACCAAAGGATTAATCAAAGCTCCGTTCCATTTTGATTTTGTCCTGGGAGCACCGGGATCGATGCCGGGAACCGTAAAAAACATGGTATTTTTATCTGAAAGTGTCCCAGTCGGCTCAACCTGGACAGTGGCCGGCATCGGCAAGGCTCAAATCCCTTTGGCCGCCGCCGCAATTGTTATGGGAGGACATGTTCGGGTCGGACTGGAAGATAATCTCTACCTGCCGGACGGATCTATGGCTTCCAACCCGAAGCTTGTGGAAAAGGTAGTTGCGATTGCAAACGAAATCGGCAGAGAAACGGCCACTCCCGAGGAAGCCCGGACCCTGCTCTCACTGAACACTCAATTCAAAGACAGAATTCTAATTTAGCTTATAAACTTACAAAACCCTATATACTGGACAGTGAACCGGACTTAAACCGGCTGAAAGGTCCAAACCTCCCCCCCCTCCTCGCATAAGCAAACTCGCAGATGCCCCTTCCAATTGGCATCGTCTTGATCCGGGAAATCCTCGCGAAAATGAGCTCCCCGACTTTCTTCTCTACGCAGAGCGGCTTGGAGAATCAGCGAGGCTGTGCAAACGGCAAATTGAAGCTCCAATGCATTTTGAATCTCTCCCGGATCCCCGCTTAAAGGGAGTGTATGTATGTCTTGCTGAATCGCCTCAACCTCACTTAAGGTCCGAGTAAGTCCCTGCGATTTTCTGAGGATACCGCCTTCTCGCCATAGAATATCCCGCAGATGAGTTAGGAGCGAAGCGACCGGCGGTTTCCCTTGACCCTTCCAGGATTCAACACCTGACGGTTTTACATTCTTTTCAACCGCCTTGCTTCGATCGTCAGATATACTTTCGGCCCAATCCGCCGCCGACTGCCCTGCCCTGGCACCAAATACGATTGTCTCTGTCAACGCATTGCCGCCCATGCGGTTGGCACCATGAAGACCGCCGGTTACCTCACCTGCAGCAAACAGGCCCGAAATTGAGGTCGCACCAAAGGAATCGGTGTATGCACCCCCCATATTGTGATGGGCCAATGGAGCGACTCGAACCGGCCGGTGTTTGGCACCATAGCGTTCACCAAAAAGTTTGCGGGTGGATGCAGAAAATGGATCGGCGTTCCAATCGGTATCCGATACACCCCGCAGATCCAGCCAGACTTCGCTTTGCTCCCGATAAATTTCGGTGAAAAAAGCCTGTGAGAGTCGATCGCGTGCTCTCTCTCCAGCCGGTCGCTCCGTGATGCTGTATTTCTCATGAAGTTCTTCATTTTTAGTGTTGTAAAGCAGGCCGAAATCCGCAAGTCGCGGCGGTATCAAAAAAGGCGGATATCCGGGTTCAGCCAAGCCCAGGGGATAGAATTGCACAAATTCCATATCCTGAATCACAGCACCCGCCCTCAACGCAATACAATAGCCGTCTCCAAGCATCCGTTTTGGATTGTCATGACGTAAATATAGGGCACCGGCTCCTCCGGTAGCGAGAACTGTTGCTTTGGCGACAATCGCAAGCCATTCATTGGAATCGACTGAAAATACACTTGCGCGTGTAATTCCCTTCTGGACGCGTAGATCGTTCACTATTAGACCACTTTGAAACCGTATTCCCAACGCTTTTGCTTTGCGCAAAAGACAGTTGACAATTTCTTCACCCCAGATTGGAGGACGACCTTTGGAAAAAAGATATCCTCTGCGAAACTCGGCTTTGATACCCCAATCCACCATTTCTCTTAATCTTGCAGGACCTTCATCGACCAATATATTCACGCGTTCCTGTTGATTGATGCCACGCCCGGCTTTGAGAGTTCGCTGCAAGTGGTGCTGAATCGTCTGACCCTCCTCAGTACCGGCAAACACCCCTCCGCTCACGATCGTGCAGGTGCCTTTTCCCGGAGAGGCTTTGGAGATCAGCATAACATCGATACCCTTCCTCTTAGCAGCGATTGCGGCTCGAATACCCGCAGCACCGCCTCCAATGACCAATACATCGCACCTAAGACGCGTCATCGCGGTCTCCTTTATTTTGGATTTCATTACGGTTGGTGATATGATAGAACACCCTTGAGCGCAAGTCCTTTAACGGGCAACGCCTATATAAATTAGACCGGAAGATCTTAATTTTTTGACCTTCCATAGCCGATATACTATACTGTAATTAAAATATCACTCTGAGAACACGATCCTCGACCCTGGAAAGGCATTATGAAAAATCACCAACCGCCTCTTTATATACGTCGTAAAGATAGACGCTCCGGAATTAATCGCAGGTGGATAAGAGCCCCCTACAACGGTGAAGAAAGACGCACCGGTAAGGACCGACGCTCCGAGGTAAAACTTAAGGATCTGCCAGTGCCACAAATGTCAGATCCCAAAAAAATGGTCGGCATTGAAAAACTGGTTGTATCAACTACGATTCAACTTGAAGCCATCACCCGCTTGCTGGTCGAAAAGGACATTGTTGAGGAAAAAGAACTATACGAAATGATTAAAAGGGTTCAGATAGAATATCAGCACAGCGATCCAACCTAAGCTTGCATCGTGTTCCTATCCTCTTTCCCATTTCAATCCGTCTGGATATTGAAGATTTAGAAATAAGTATAATGTTATCCCAAATAACCCTATTGGCGTCACGATACCGAGTGCAATTCGGATTAAGTTTTAGTGTTATTCGGATTGTCCCAATTTATTGCGATCAACCCTAACACCGGGAAAGGAGTAGGATGATGAAAGATCACGCCCAATCAATGGTACTGGCATCATTTGCCGCCGATTCTCTTTCACTTGGGGTTCATTGGATTTACAATACAAATGTCATTGATAAAAAATGGGGACGCGTAGAGGCGTATTTCAAGCCTGAGCGACCGACCTACCATCCGACCAAGGATCTGGGGGAATTTACCCATTACGGAGATCAGATGCTGGTGTTGCTGAAATCGATTGCCGATAGCTCAGGATTTAATTTGAATCATTTCGCAGACCGATGGCAGGAATTTTTCAGTTCCTATGATGGATATTTTGATAGTGCCACAAAAGATACGCGTGCAAATTTGGCGGCCGGTAAGGGGCCAATAGAATCTGCATCTGCTTCAGACGACTTTGCCGGAGCCGCGCGGATTGCACCTCTGGCATATTGCTATCGCAATGATTTGGATACATTAATTGACAGTGCCCGTTCGCAGACAGCCCTCACTCACGGCAATCAGGAAGTTATTGAAAGTGCTGAATTTTTTAGCAGAGTTGTGTTCAAAGTATTACATGGAGAAACTCCCACAGCAGCTATCAAGCGAACCCTGAGCGAGGGATTCGATCGGGAGCCG
>JASFJP010000142.1:0-9377 GCA_050121225.1 Desulfobacterales bacterium | reverse complement strand
TTCTCGGTTTTCTTCACGTTTAAACTGATCTTTGAAAAGGTACCCCAACACCGGTATAGACGACAAACCGGGAACACCGCTGTCAACGACCACATCCTGGCTGTCGATCAAACCTCCCAGAATGACGGCATCACCGCTGTTGAGTGTTATTGTGGTGCTGACCTCCTTGATATTGACCACCGGCAGTGTCACCTGCTGGGTACCCACCGGAACCAGTTCCAAGCTTTCCGGGTCGACATCACTTTTGATGGGATTAATCAGCAGCGTAATTTTGCCGGAGTTCTGGATAAACGGAATGACACCCAGCACCAGCCCGTCGAATACCTTGGAAACTTCCACATCGGAAATCAGATCCCTCTGGATTCCATCCAATATTGTCGTTGATGTGCTTTTTGTGTAGCTGATGGATGTCCCCACGCTGATTAGGGCCGGTTTGCCGTGTTTGGCGCGGATATTGGGATTGGAAACAATTTTAACGTCACCAAATGTTTGCAGGGCGTCGACTGCGGCATCAATATCAAAATGCTTTATAATTGCCTGGACATTGAGACCCTCTTCCGGAGACCACGACACGGTGGCTTCAGCATCATCGGTCAACTTGGCTTCACTCCAAAGAACCTGCCAGTTAATGCCATAGTCAAATTCGTCCCGCAGGACAACTTCGATAATCCGCGCCACAATGTGAATTTGTCTGGAGAGGACATCCCGGGAGTGGTTGATAAACCGGGAAATCGACCGAAGCGATTCCGGTCGGTCTTTCACATACAGCGTACCGGCCATGCGGTTTAAGACGTATTTTCCTTCCGGCGACAAAATTTTTTGAACCATTTTCTCGACGATATCATACGGATTCCCGTCATTGCTGGAGGCGCCCTTGCCGGTAAGCTTGAAACTCCCCGTCAGCCCTTCCAGGCCTTCTGTCTCTCCCAAAACATCACCGCCAACCAAAAAGTCGGCATCAATGGAGGTGTCCAAAAAATTTAGCATGAAAATCTTTTCCTGAAATGGTTTAATTCGGATGACATTCCCGTTGACGGTATAGAAGAGATTGAAAGTATCCAATACCTCTCTCAGAACCATGGCGGCGGAGACATTTTCAAAGTTTAGCGTCAGACGCTTTTCCTCTGTTTTAACATCGGGATCGATGATAAGGTTCATACCCACTGCCTGAGCAAGGGAATAGAGCACCATTTTGAAATCTTCGTTGACCAGAGAAAAGGATACAATTCGATCCTCCAACGGATCATACGTCGGCATGACCGGAGTCACGTCGACAGACTTGACCGGCGGCTTTCCCACAGACGCCAGTGTTTCTTGGTGGATTTTAGCGAGTTGGTCGGATTCTGCTTTTATTCTGGCAGGGATGGTGTCGGCATCGTAATCGGCCGGTGTTTTTGATGCCAACTGCTGATGCATACATCCGGCCAGCCAAAGCGTTAGCAATAAAATTCCGAATTTTAGTCTGAAGGTCATTGAACCTCCGCAAGTGCAGGGTTTTTTGTGTTTTCCGGGTCATCTCGCAACGTCGTCGTCAACGAGTTTTTGGGATAGATCCAAGAACGAATTTCTTTCTTTTGAACCATGACGCGATCCGGTTCGATTTTTATAATCTTTGCACCATCAGAAAGATAAATTCCTTCGCTGGCGAATTTACCGTCGATGATGCAGTAATTTTTCTCATCCGAGCAGAACGTAAGGGTCAGTGAATAATCCATACGAACGGAGGCATTGGTCTCAACATCAGCAGCTACGGGATTCACATGTTTACCGGCATCATACCCCAGAGCCATGAGGTCGACTCTGTCATCCCCGGGTTCTGGGAGATTGACGAGATCCGCTAAGGTAGCTTCCAGGGCATCTATTTTGTTCAAGGTCGCTGAATCCGGCAGATCTATCTGCGGCAACGGTTTAACCGGATGATGGCGCACCGTATCTTCCGCTGTCCACGATTTTTGGACAACAAACGCTGCAGTAAGTCCCAGCACAATTAAAATTAAAACCGCTGAAAGAAAGCCATGATATTTGCGTTTCATGAAGGCATCCTCTGAAGCTTCAGTAAAAATTGAGATTTGCGGATGTCGGTATCAAACCGGCTTTCCTGCAGTGCATATCCCTTGTTTTTCAAACTATCGATTAAATTCTGATACCCCCGATAGGCTGTTTTAAACGGTGCGCCGATGTGCCCGAATACCTCAATTTGAACATCATCGGTGATATAGTCGATTTTCAAAACTTCAAACTCCATGGATTTTGAAATCCCGGCAGATAAATCATCGATGATTTCTTTAAAGCTCGGTTTACTGCGGTACAAAGTCAGATCTTTGACAAATCCAAACTGTTGATCGAACTTTTCCCGATCTAGGTCGCCGGGTCGTCCCACGTTCATCCGTGTGATCTGCCCCTCAAGCGCCATGATGCGGTTACCAAGAACATCTGCCCTTTTTTGAAAATAGAAATAACTACCTGAAAAAATGACCGCTGCCACCAGCATCAAAACGTTTAAACAGGATATCCATCGATTCGCGTAATAGCAGGCCTTCTGCTGCGGCACCGAAACGCTTTGCACCGCCGTAAGCATCTTTAATGCCGTCATGAACGAACATTGAATCGTTACGCCGTTGTAACTAATATCTTGGTTTTCGAAAAAGACGACCTCAAAATCCGGATCATTCGTCCAATCAGAAGTCACGTTGGAGTCGATCCAGGTCAGCAAACAAATCTCTGAAATCTCGATGCGATGGTCTTTGCTGACGTTGCCAATATCCGTTTTGATTGTATTCCAAAGTTTGTTTATTTGTTCGTCGCTGGTATCGAATGCCACGCAGCGGTTGGCATAATAAACCTTTTTTTTGGTGCCGATCAAAATGTCGGCAAACCGCCCGTGCTGAAAAACGACCGCGACGGGATTTCTGGCACGCATCCGTTTGAGAGCAGCAAAAAGGACGGAATACAAGGGGAACAGCAACATCATCTCATCGTGCTTGTGTATTAAATTCGAATAAAACGAATGGATACGGGATGAAAGCGCGGTGAAGAATATGTCAGTGGAGCTTTTGCCGTTCTTTTTCTTCCAGAGTGGAAGAATCGAAATGGAATCATCGAATTCGCCGGTTTCTTGCAATCGCTTTCGAATGATGACATCGACAAAATCGTGCTCCGCATCGAGCGTCATGAATCGCGTGATGGAGTCCTGCATATCGGTGATCAGCCAGACATCACCTTCCAGTTCCTTCAGGTCTCTCAAGGTTTCCAGACGGTTCCCGGTGACACGGTAGGTTAGGCCATCCAGTTCAATAGCAACCTGTCTTTTATTTTTTTCCATCACTTTTGTTTAACTAAAAAGGTTCCCTGCAGCTTTAGAAAAATATCCCCTTGACTGCCATCAAATTCATTTTCATCCGTTGTCGGTGCGTCCGGTTTAAGCAGCTTTTTGCCGGTCTTTAAATTGCGCCTGGCATGCAGAGACGTCGGTTTAAAATAATAAGCGGGGGTGTTGACACACTGATTAATGATTCGCTCAAGCTCTTCATATCTGACGGGTTCCTGTATGGCGACGTCATAGGTCGCCCAGTTATTCGGATTCAGTCCCAGAGAGGCGGCGCCATCGACAAATCGCTTTAGTCGGTTTAGAACCGACTGCTGGCGCTCCAGTTCCTTTTTATACCGCTTCGTGATGCGCACGCGCACTTGCAGTGCGTCTATCTTCTTTTGATTGCTAAAAAAGTGATCATAAGAATTGAACGCTCCAACGGCAGCAAACAGGAAGAAAACCGATAGTATCAATGTGATGATGGGTGATCGCGACATCTCGAATCGTATCCGTTTCTACTAAAATTCCATTTTCCAACGAGCCGTGTTTACGGCGGTTGGTGAACCACCCCAGGCCTGACCGTCACCGCCGTCACCGATGAAATCTCCCTTGGTGCCGTCGGCCTCACCATCTATCATAGTGTCCATTGCCATGCAGAGTTCGTTGGGAATGTTGACGATCTGCATATAGTTATACTTTTCACGGGTGTCGAAATCGAAAGCCAGCATCATCTCGTGCGCCTTGCCGCTGCTGTCTGAATAGCGGTATTTCCACGATTTATCTGTGTTGGTCTTGGGAGAATTCAAGCCGATTTGAGCCAATCCATAAAACTTCGGTGGATTGTGTAAGGTATCACCGCTGAGCAGAGCGTCGCGGCCTTTGTCCGATGGTATACTTCCGTTATTACTCGGATTGGAATCCGCCCTGCCATCACCATTCGTATCGCCGAGCACGCGACCGGTGCGGTCGTAAAAATTTAGATAGGCTGTTCGCCATTCACTGATGAACTTGGTATAGATTTTTTTTTGTTCACCACCACGAATAAGGTCCTTGCCCTTGACGACAGCGCCAATAATAATGCCGATAATTATCAACACGATCGCCAATTCGATAAGCGTAAACCCTCCGTTACCCAATACCAATTTAGTGGTTTTTCTACTTTCGTAACGCATGACGTCCCTTTTCCTTTGAGAAATGGATAGTTTCATACCGACTCTTCCGATTTATACTGATATCCACCTATTGAGCGGCTTAATTCGTCCAGGTATAAACCAAAATCTTCGCAAACTGATTCTTTTGTTCTTCAAGCAATAGACGTGCCATTTTTTTTGCGGTGATCGACAAGGACATTGGTGAGAAAAAAATAACCTAATATCAGAAGGTTAAATACATTAAAGACCTGACAAAAGCATTAGGAGGCGATCCTAATAAAACAGCATTGGGAGCGATAGGATATGCCAAGTATTTGACGGGCATGAAATATTTGACGCGGGGTGTATTTGGGAATCTTAAGTGGAATGGCTTTGAAGTTTATGGAAAAACTACGTCACCATGAAAACACGAAAAAAGGTTATCTACAAATACCAAGTGACTATTTTGGGAATAGGCTTTGAAGGTGAGCCGCTTCGCGGATGTGTGACTTACTTGAACTTTCGGGATAACGGTAACACGAAATTTAGGAATCACGAAATTTTCTTTTATATTTTTCGTGTTTTCATCCTTTTGTGGTTTCGTGATTAATTTGTTCTTTTTGGCTCTCAGGTTAATTTCTCTTAATAACCATCCTCAATCGCTTTGACCAGATTGGTCATTGCCACATAGAATGGTGTTGGAATATAGTTCGCCTTTCCGTATTCGACTATTTTCGCGCCTAAATAATCGATTTCAGTAGGTTTTTTGCTCGCGATATCATGGCACATCGAGTCCCTGTGCACGCCTGCCTTCATCAGGTATTTCACAGCCTGTTCAAGGTAGTCTTCTCCGATATCATAGCCCTCGGCTCTAGCAACAGCCAAGGCCTCCTTAAAGCAGGCATCGGCGATTTCTTTTGTGGGAGCAAACTCCAGCGCTTCCTTGATGGTTTTGTTGGTAACTGCACAAATAGGCGCCATGGTGCATTTCATCACCATTTTTTTCCATACGAACAATTTAATATCCTCGACGTAATCGGTTGCCAAACCACAGTCCGTAAGCATTTGTGCGATCTGAAATCCGAGATCTCGATGTTCCTGCTTGAATCCGCCGAGATGATTCGGGGCATTGAAAAAGGCAACCTCCACCTGCCCGGGGCTTTTCATGGCCGCACCGAAATTAAGCGACATACGAAGAACGTCCGCCGGATCCAAATTATCGCCTATAAAATCCTCTACTCCCAGTCCGTTTTGAGTGGCGATGATTGTTGTTCCGGGCTCATAGACCTGCTTCAGTTCAGGCAGGATGTCTCCAAGGTGAAAGGTTTTGGTGGCAAGAAAAATAAGGGTGGGATGAAACTCCTTGAGCGCTGCGATTCGGGTAATGTAGTTTTTAACCGCTGTCCGATAGGTGAGCGCACCGGATATGCGAAGACCCTTGTCACCAAGCACATCGCCTGTATGCGGTTTGCGACCAACGATCACGGTTTCAGGGTCGTTGCTGAGCAGGGCCGCCGCCAGAACCGACCCGGTGGCCCCGACCCCGATAAGTGCCATCCTGTGTGCTTTCACGTTTTGTCTCCCCTCGCTTGAATCCTAAAACAAATCGTTTCAACCCGGCGGCTCATGCGCCCGACAGGTGCAGAATTGACCTCGAGTGAAATATTGCCGAAAAAGCGAACCACGCTGAAGACGTGATCTAAAGCCAGCAGAATATCGAATGACGAAGGGTGGAATCACTTTGCTCTATCGTTTTTTGGATCAGAAAAGACTAACCCATTCCACGTTTGATGTTCGACGTTCATCAGTTTCTTATCCGATCAGACTGGCCGCTCCGCGGCCAGCGGCGGCGCTCGTGTGAAACTTCATTGAATGACGAATGGCGATTGGCGAATTGTGGATGTCGCTTCGCTCTGCTCATTTTAACAAATAGATAGAATTCCTTAGTTCGTCATTCGTCATTCGCTACTCGTTATTCGCTTTTTTGAGTTTCTTTTTCGATTAGATCAGCTTTTTTTTGGCCGGCGGCTGGGCTGACTTTCAAGACCATACCATCCTATCTAATAATAGCCTTTAATGGGCGTCAATAGATTTTTTGTCGCCCGTCGATACCATTCGGTCCCAATGGCGGTTGAAGCCATCTCAAGGTGTCCCGGAATGCCAGTATAATTGAATAAAAATTATCTATAATTTATTTACATTGAAATTAAAATTTCATCAGCTTTAATCTATAACTATACGCAAATACGAGAGAAAACTTGATTTATTTTATGATATTACAATTGCTGAATTGTAATCATCTTTTTGTTGACATTCAAAAATGTATAATTTACTAAGAAATGCCGAGCGTATTGTAAGATTGGTTACATTGATATTGTCACCGAATATCCCAAGCACTATAAAGTGACCGGTATAGGTGGTAATCCTATCCAAAACCTCAGCTATTTGGAGCGCTGTTAACATTCAAACAAGGAGGGTGAAAATGAAAAAGTCATTACTTATTTTGACGTTGATCACAGCCGCTGTCTTTTTGCTGGCTGCCTTTATCAACCCTGCAATTTCAGCATCGAAGCCGCCCGTCGTTATCGGATTTATCGGGTCTTTTGACAGCGATGCCGGTAAAAGTACGCTACGCGGAGCCGAAATCGCGATCGAAGAAATTAATGCAGCCGGAGGAATGCTGGGCGGCCGCATGATTAAACTCGTCAAAGCCGATACCGGCGAAGACGTCACCGAAGGGATCAAAGCCTACGAATATCTGAATGAAGAAGAAAAGGTCGACTTTATTATTTCGGGCAGCATCGACGACGTCTCCCTGGGCTGGCTGCCAAGGATGGCTGAATACCGGACGCCGACGCTGGACACTTGGACCTCGGCCTATTCCGCCATTGAACTGGTCAGCAAAGAATACGAAAAGTATAAGATGTATTTCATGAATTGTCCGACAGATTATGCGCTAGGCACCCAGTATGTCGATTTCGGCAAAGATGTTCTGGCCAAAAACATGGGTTGGAAAAGCACCGTTATCATGCAGGAAGACACCGCCTATGGTGCTGGAACTTTTGAGTTTATCAAAGGGGACATCTTGCCCACAGCCGGCATCAAAATGGTGGATCATGTGGTCTATGATGTCAATACCGTAGATTTCAGTCCGATTTTTAACAAAATTACCCAGACAAATCCCGATTTTATTTATCTCATCTCTTCGGTCAAGTGCGTTGTCCCAACATCCCAGTATGTAAAAATGCAAGTTCCGATTCCTATCACCGGCATCAACGTGGCGGCCGTTGGTAGGGAATTCTGGAAAGACACCGGAGGCATGGGAGGTGGTATGTCCACCTTAATGCCGCCGCCCACTCTGGGAATGGAGATGGACCCCCGAACTGAAAAGTTTGTCCAAAATTACCAAGCCAAATATAAGAGTCGTCCGGTCTACCCCCATTTTAACGGATTTAACGCCTATTATGGCATCTACAATGCGGTGAGTGCCGCCGAGCGCGCCGGCGGTTTCAAACCCCTGGATGCTTGGGTGAAAGAGATGGAAAACGAAGATCTCAAACTCTATAAAGATGGCAAGCTCTGGCTTCGCTATGCCTACTGGAAGCCGGGTGAAGTTGAGCCGCGAACCGGTGTGGCTTTCACCCATAATGTCAAGGTCGACATCACGCCGCCGCTCGATGACGGTCATCCGTCACTGATCGTCATCCAATGGTACACAGACGGATCGGTAAAATGCGTCTATCCTCCCAAATACGCCAATGGTGAGTTTACCGTTCCGCCATGGGTGAAAAAGTAAACACCAACGGTTGTCGCATATCGTATCTGTGAATTAAACAGAGCAAAGGGCTCAATGCCCTTTGCTCTGTTTCCGTGGCGTTCGCGGCTGCATGCTATAACGGAAATAGCGCCGACTCACAGAAATCTTGAGATTATAAAATAGCAGCGAACACTTTTATTAGACATCGCTAATAGAAATTAGAGCAAAAAAATGAGTGGTATAATTATCCAGGGATTTCTTATCAGCGGTCTGTACGCACTGGTTGCGGTCGGATTTACCATGATATTCAGTGTCGGCCGGGTGCTGAATCTGGCTTACGGCATTTATATCATGCTCGGGGGTTATGCCTATTATACATTGGCCCAGGTGCTGGAACTCTCTAAAGCCCTCAGTTTGCTGGGCGCGATAGCCGTCGGGGTGCTATTCGGGGTTCTGACCTATTTCGGTATTGTCAAGCGCCTTTTAAACAATCCCATTGCCGTTGAAATCTCAACCCTCATTTTAGCTGTCGTCATGCAGGCGGTCATCATCTTAATTTATTCTCCGGCGCCTAGAGCCATCTGGCCCATCGTACCCGGCATTTCGCGAATCCAAAACATTATCATATCATGGAACATATTCTTTGCGATGATTACCAGCTGGGTCGTATTGGGAGCATTATTGATTTTTGTCAGAAAAACCCAGGTAGGCAGGGCTATCCTGGCAGTCTCCATGGATACGAAGGGCGCATTGCTGTCGGGTATCGATCCCGAGCGCATCAATATCCTCACCTGGGCTTTGTCCGGGGCATTGGGGGCCCTCGCCGGCGTTTTTTTTGCGACCTATACGCAACTGGACCCCTCCATGTGGGTCTCCCCGCTGATAACCGCGGTTGCGGTAGTCATCATCGGCGGTATCGGCAGCATCATGGGCAGTCTGGTAGCCGCCCACATCGTCGGTTTCATGGAAACCATCACCACGACCGTGATTGCTCCTGAGTTAAGGGGGGTTTTCACCCTGCTGCTGATAATCATCATCCTGGTAATTCTTCCCAAAGGTTTGCTAGGCCAAGAGGAAACGTAAAAAAGGAGGCGTTTTGAAAAAATCCTTATCCTGGTGGCTGTTGTTTACCGTCCTTATGAGTTCAATGCCGCTGCTGATATCTACCAGATCCCTCCGG
>JASFJP010000141.1:0-9387 GCA_050121225.1 Desulfobacterales bacterium | reverse complement strand
TATTCTGATTCTATTGCATATTTGTTCAGCCAATCCTCAATTTATATGCTGAATAAAATCGCGCAGGAAGAGGCGCAGATCGTGGATAAACAGATGCTATTTTAACCAGATTTCTAATTGATATCTCAGATATAAAAATTAGGTCGGCTGTGCAAATAGGTTGTAGGTATCTGCTATCGGTAATGCACTGGTTCAGCGGTGGCGCACTAAGCGCCTTCCGCTGGAACCGGTGTTAGCTGCTCGAGCATGAGAGAACTACTTTTGAAGCTTGACAATATTGTCTGGTTTCCAAGTCTGATCGAAGAAAGCTATGTCAGCGCCATAGAGCCGCATGATCGCCATAAAATCTCTCCCCTCTATAGTCTGGATCCAGTTCATCTCTCCAACTCCCCCAGGTTTAGTTGGCCCAAAATATAGGTCTATAGATCCATCCGGATTTTTGTCGACGTTCTCATAGCCGTTACGGGACGGAATAAGTTGATCGGTTTCAGGCATGGTACCATCGCTGATATTGTATAGAGTGACAGCCCAGAATGCTTTGGCGGGGATTCCTGCTGGCAGATGCATTTTATAGTGATTGCTTCCATTTAGATGTTTGCCGTCAGCATCAAAAATAGCGACGGGATACTTGGAACCGGAGCCGATAGTTCGCATGACCATGGCCGGGGCAGAAGAGTATGCTTGCTGAAAGTAAATGGCACGCCCATCGATATCCAGGTAGCTTTTTTGCATCCATTCAGCTGTTGCACCGTTCCACCCGCTGATGTAATTGCGGTCTTTATAATACAGGTGTCGCCCATCAGGACGCTCCGCCATACGACTAGCCAAGATCATTTTAGGGGCCATTTCCACTGCCTTGACCAGAAGCTCGCGCTGTCGCTTCGTAGGCTCGAATGCTGATCCCTTGATGATTCCAATTGATGCAAGCACGCCACGTATCTCGGGATTGATCGCTTCAATAGGCTCGTAGTCAACAAAGTCTTTCAGCTTCTCCCAATAGGTGAAGTCTGTGGGATACATCATATTGACGCGTTGTCCTGCAGCATTCGGGAACTTCATCGCTGGAATATCTTTCTCCAACTCCCAGAGCGGATAGATCCGGGTACGTTCGGCAGTCTCTACCGCTGGGCCTGTATCCGGCCCATTCTTACCTGGGACCATAACAGTCCGGAAAAAAAGGAATACGTTATAGGTGGAGGACTTGAAGCTGAAGTAGCCGTCCGGAATATGGCCTTTGTAGTCAGGAGGTAGTAGCAGGTATAAGCCACCCCGCCCACGGTCCGGCCCGATAGCCCCCACATCAGTGATGGTAAGTTGGAAAAAATCGGTGAACATGCCAATAACGCCTTGCGGTGCCGCTACAACCAGTGGCCCTGTCTCCTTTAGATCAAGGTAGCTCATCGAATAGACAACATCCGCATTGGGTGTCGGTACCCAGGTGCGTGCATCCATCCGCTGCTTCCAGATGGGCAGAATGTTGTAGCCTTTGCCAAACACTGCTTCGGAACCATCGCGCATTCCGATCGTATTTAACGCAGGTAGCATAGTAAAATATGCATGAACAGCACGTTGATAGTACAGTTCATCTCTTAACTTACTTGCTTCTTCCGCGCTTGGCCAATTACCATCATACATCTGTCTGACAAGTGGTGATGCAGTTTCCTTTGCGTGTGCCGAGGTGAAGATCATGCCCATAATCATCAGTATTATTACTAAAGCCTGTTTCATTCTTTTTCCCTCCCATTGATTTGTGTACATGCGCACGCTTTATTCAGTTAACATTAATATTGAGCAGAGTATCAATTTGGACCAACAAAAACTAAATTTCTAAATTTGCAGATAGATTGAGAAACAACCAACTATCAAATTTATCGAGAATATTTAAGATAGTTTTTGGATACATGAAATACATAACGGAATCAATCGGTATTTAATGTTTGGTCAGTTCAAGTATCATCGGTGCACCCTGAATATTCAAGGAGCCTCAATGTAAAATGCATCAGCTAATCCACAATACCATGGAGTTAAGATGTTAAGATTAGCTGGATAAACCTATAACGCCTAAGAATTGTGGGTTTCCCCTGACTAATCTGCAAAATGGGCCAATGATAGATTTCGTGCCTGATGAAAACATTGGTAAAAATTTAGAGGAGTTTTGTATTAGGCAGGGCAATCTAAAATATATCGATGAAGAAATAGTGGATGCTAATCTATAATAGAAGCTTTAGGCATAACTGAGGTCACACATACTCAACCACCATCATACTAAGATCGTCTTCAGGACTTGCGGAGCTGGCGAAGTCTTTGATCGTCATTTGGACGGAATCCATGAGCGTCTGGATGGGCTGATGGCCATGTTTCTTTAATGCTTTTTGAAAGCGTTGCATTCCAAAGAGTTCCCCGGTGGGATTGCGATAGTCCAATACCCCGTCGGTGTAGAGTATGATTTTATCACCATGTTCCAATTGTGTTTCTTTTTGACGGAAAGGCTGGTCATAGCCGGCTCCGATGACAGGCCCGTGCACATCGAGGACTTCTAGCTCTCCGTCTGGGTGCAATATAATCGGCGAGGGATGTCCGGCGCAGCTGTATACCAGTCGGCCGTTCACATAATCGACGGTTACATAGACAATTGTAAAAAAACTGTCAAAACGTTCAAAAGGAAAAATCCGCTCCAGGCTGTTCAAAACCGCTTCAGGCCGCACCGTTTCGGATGCATTTGCTGAAAATTCATTGTTGGTCTGCAAATACTGAGATACGGCTACTGAAATGAGAGCGGATGACACGCCGTGCCCGCATACATCGAGCATGTAAAAACTGATTTGATACCGACCCGCATGTTGGAAATTGAATATATCTCCGCCGATCTGCTCGCAAGGCTCGAATCGCCAGGCGACCCGAATGGAACCAATCCTTGGGGAGTAGCTGGGGATTAGACTTTGTTGAATGCCGGCGGCGACTTCCAAATCCTTGGCTAGTTGCTGTTGTTTTTTCCATAGCTCTTTTTCAACCAGCTTACGTTCTGTAATTTGACGTTGAAGCTCTGTGTTGGCTTCGGCCAAATCATTGGTTCGTGTCGCCAGTGCCGCTTCGGCAAGCTTGAGTTGGGTGTAATCCCAGAAAGTTACGACAATCTGTTTTAAAAGATTGTTTTCATCATATTCCGGAAAGGCATTTACGATCACCCAGACGATGTCTTTCACTTTTGGATTTTTTATGCCCGCCACATAATCTGTAAGAGGTTTTCGTGCAGAGGTCACAACATTAACCGGGTATTCCTCCGTCGGCAATCGCGTACCGTCATCGCGTAGGAAATGCCATGCAGGATCAATGTCCTTTTTGCCCAACATTTGATCTTCCGTCAGGCCTAACAATTCCTGGGCACGATAATTGGCAAGTAAAATACGGGTATCTGAAGCATGCACGACAACCCCGGTGTTCAGATTAGAAACCAGGGTCCGATACCTCTCTCTGCTTTTGCGCAGAGCCTCCTCGCTGCGTTTGCGTTCGGAAATATCGCGGACGATGCTAATGACCTGGGGGTTGGTTTCGGCGTTAAAGGGACTCAAGCCGACTTCAACCGGAAATTCGCTTCCGTTTTTGTGCAGTCCTAAAATCTCCCGGCCTTCGGCCATGTGCCGGGATTCAGGTTTTCCTCGGTATGTCGTTCGCTGTCGGGTATGGATATTCCGAAAACGTTCGGGCACCAGGATATCGTGAGGTTGACCGAGAATTTCATCGATTTGGTAGCCAAAGATGTTTTCAACCTGGCGGTTGGCAAAGGTAATCAGGCCCTGGTGATCGACAATCAGAATAGCGTCCGAAGCTGAGTCGACCAAACCACGGAAGTTATCGCTGCTTTCTCGCACTTTTGCCTCGGCCTGAGTTCTTTCGACGATTTCCTTTTGCAAGCTGGTATTTGCCGTTGCAAGTTCAGCTGACCGACCGAGTACGGCAAGCAAAAGCGCCCCCATCAGGCTGGTAAACAACAGCCCGCCGGCCAAAACCACCCACACATCCCAGGACCGGTAGGTGGAAAAATAACTGACCGTCGGGGAAAAGAAGATGGTCCAATTGCGTCCACCCAGGTCGTAAGTTTTGCGAAACCTCAGGTCGGCGGAGTTTGTTTCCTGTCTGTGGCTCAGCAACGCACCGCCACTGAATTGGATTGCGGGGTTATGCTCCCAAAGTAGCTGTTCGTCTGCGGCAGCCGTGTGGTCATACAGCGAATAAATGACCGTGTCCGCGTCAAACGCTTTCAGCGCAGAAGTCACCATGTCGCCGATTCGAAAAACGCCAAGCACAAATCCTCGCAGAGCTTCTCGGTGATCCTCGACCATACCCGCCCCTCTTTGTTGGCCGTACACAGGTAATAAAACAACCACCCCATATTCTTTTTCCTGCTCCTGCACCAGGGTGACTCGGGCTGTGGCGGTCAGCTTACCGGTCTTCCTCGAGTGGGTGATAGCCGCTCGGCGCACCGAATTTGACGCCAGGTTAAAGCCCAGCGCAAGCTCGTTGCCCGAGTAGGGTTCGACGTAAAAGACCGGAAAATACTCCACCCGACTGGAGGCCGGAACCATCTGCCCCTGACTTTCACGTTCGGTGATTTTAAATTCGGAAAATCCGTCGCGTCGGGCTGCGGCTTCATAAAGGCTGCGCTGCTGGTGCGTTACTCGGGGAATCCACTCCAGGGCTTGAATGCCGGAATGACGGTCAAACAAACGTTGGACAAATATTTGAAATTCCTGCCGGTCAACCGTTTTGCTGGAATCAAACAGGCCTTTGATGGAATACAACACATCAACGTAAGATTCAAAGTTGCTACCTAACGTGGTGGACATAATCTGCGCTTTGCGTGTGAACTCTGCCTGCATCTGGTTCCATTTGCCGGCACGAATTTCCTGAAATGCCAGGATTGTCAGTGCCGCTGCCAGACATACGGGAAGGATAATAAACAGTCGCATGCGAAAAGAGATACGGTGTCTTTCCACTAACCAAACCGAAACAAGAGGAAGGACGATCAAAACGCCCAGGGTCTCTGCCACCCACCAGTTCCACCAGTGGTTGATGAGACTTAGAGCCGGAGTGCTGCCGACAAACATCGATGCGGTCCCGCTAACAAAGGCACCCACCAGGCAGCTGACCGGACCGCCAAACAGCAGAATATTGGCCTCCCGGAGCCGGTTTAGAGATCTTGGAAATCCCCCAAAGCGCAAGATGAGGTAAGCTCCCACAAAACCCTGCAAAACAGCGCCTAACCCAACAAGGGCCGAAATTACCAGCGTCCCAAAGGGCGTTCCACCGCTGGTCGAACCCAAATGAAAGGCAGCTTGAACGCCAAACGCGCCCAGCAGGATTCCCGGCCACACCCGGTATCCCCACACCAGGATTGCGGTAAGGGCAATGCCGGCCGGCAGCCATACGACCGTGTCTATCACTGGAGGAATGTTGGCCGCCAGCGTCAGTAAACCTACGACAAAATAGGCGGTTGCCAAGACAAAAATTTTGAACGGCAGTGCTTTTAACCAACTTTTCCCTACAGCATTCATTAAGCTTCCCTGCAAATCGCGTTATTTTCGAACAATGAGGTTTCCGATCGCAGCATCAGTCTCGATGCGATTACAAATTTTAGTAGAAAAGGAGGGCTAATTTGAGAACAGGCAGATGAATCAATGAATCAAAAATAATCAGTTGGTAAAATAGATACTTAATTGTAAGCTGTCAAACGAAGCCGGGGACGGAGTCGAAAATTAACTGGACGGGCACTAAAGATGCTTTTGCTTGATCGTGTCACCAGCCAGTAATTGTGCAGTTTAAGGAGAGGGGGGAGTTTCACCGCATTTTATTCACATAAAATCGTCGTGTCTAATAATTCATATCTGCTGCAACCTTATTCTAGAAAAGTTTAGGGTTACCAAAGTCATTGCTATCCTGGTTGAAACGTTGTTCAGGTTGGCATTACTAATCTACAAGAAAAAAGGAACTTAAATTGATAGATTACCATGACAAATCCACAATCTCGCCGGGTTATAGATTGGGTAATCGGCAATCCATATTCTGGGCTTAGTAGAGATTTCGTGCCTAAATCGAATCTTTTTAAACAGTTGAAATTATTTTGTATTTGTTCATGGAACACACAATCACTCCGCACATTTTTAGATTAATTCGCAGATTTCCTGGGTGGCCTGAATTGTGTACGCAGTTTGGGGCCGGATTTTGAGATGGGATCAAAATCGAAGGTGATGGACTGACAAAATTATACGGAAATCATCTCGATTGAAAACGATGGAATGTTTCCAGATACTATATTGCTACTGGCTCTCCGCAAAATCCTCGGATTGGTCCTGTTGCCATGACTGGTTTGCTAACACCACAGAAGTCTCCACTTGTCGCTCCGGAATCGACCAGTATTTTCTGAGAAGACGATTCTTTTCTTTCTCGGAAACAAGCTTGTACCCGTTCTTTTGGTAAAATGAAACTGCCCATGAAGCAGCTGTCCAAGTACCAATGAGGATGGGTTTCTCGGTCATGCTTTGCAAATTTTGGAGCAGCTTTTTCCCGATTCCACGATTCTGTGCTTTTGACAAAACATAAGCATGACGGATGAGCGTTACATCGCCTTTGTCCTGAATACCCATAACCCCGAGCAGCTGGCCATCACGTTCCAGACCCCAGAAAACAATACCATCATCAATTTGGGCCTTGAGCTCTGCTGGCGACATGTACGGTTCATGCCACCGATCTTGTGGTATAATCCCTTTGTAAGCCTGTGCAGCATCGTTGATGATTTCAAATATCGTATTAAAATCTGAGTCTTTACATTTTCTTATCATTTTATTTAGATATGATTTCTCTCAATTTAAAAGAAAGCTCATTTAATTTGAATGGCTTTTGGATAAAACCGTCGCAACCACGGTTAAGTATTTCTGCCACCTGTCCGTTGATGCTGTAACCGCTCGAAAGCAAAACTTTAACAGTGGGATCTATCTCTTTCAGTCTTTCGTAAACTTCACCGCCACCCATACCCGGCATGATCAGATCTAAAATTACAATCGCAACCTTATCAGTATTTTGTTTGAAAATCTCGATAGCCTCTTTGCCATTATGCGCAGGCAACACCTTATACCCCAACTCTTTTAACATTTGCACACTGACATCGATGATCGTCGCTTCATCATCTACAACCAGAACCGTTTCTGATCCAGCTGAAATTATGTGTTCATCCATCTGTTCTTCAATAACAGGCTTATCAGATGCCGGCAAATAGACATGAAAGGTGGTCCCTTTGTCTTTTGCACTTTCAACGGCAATTATCCCGTCATGATTTTTGATGATTCCATAGGCAGATGCCAGGCCAAACCCCGTCCCTCTTTCTTTTTCCTTAGTTGTAAAAAACGGATCAAAAACTCTATTCATTGTTTTTTCATCCATTCCAATGCCTGTATCCCTGATTGAAATTTTTATATATTTGCCAGGCGTCACCCCATATGCTCGAACGAAATTCTCATAGAGAATTTCATTTTTTGTCTCGACATAAAGGTTACCTCCTTTGGGCATGGCCTGCCAGGCATTGATAAAAATATTTAACAATACTTGCTCAATTTGACTTTGGTCGACGGCTGCCGACAGCAGGTTTTCTTCATATTTCTTAAAGATTGTAATATTTTTTCTGGTTCGGCCAAACAACTGAACGCAATTTTCTACCAAATCGTTCAGATCCGTTGGCTTGATTTCATATTTTCCTCCTCTGGCAAAACCTAAAAGCTGCTTGGTAAGCCTCGCGGCTTTTTGTATGCAATTCTCAATTTCCTGCAGATGTTTAAATGAAGAATAAGATCGGTCCTTATCTAACATCATCAAGGAAGTTCGGCCCTGAACACCCATCAGCAGATTATTAAAATCGTGGGCAATTCCTCCAGCAAGAGTACCTAAAGCCTCCATTTTCTGGGCTTGGTTTAATTGTGCTCTTAAATTCTCTCGTTCCACCTCGGCCTGCTTGCGCTTTGTGATATCCTGAGCTGCACCGAACATCTTTACAGCCTTGCCTGATGCATTTAGCCTCACCTCACCATAGGCCTGGACATAACGTATCTCCCCCGTGTCCTGGCGCACAATACGATGCTCAATTTTATAGGGAGAACCGTGTTCAGCTGATTCTGCAAAAGCCTGTTCTATTTTGGGTATGTCTTCCGGATACGCGATGGTCATAAGCTCGGAAGTAGCGAGGTGGGGATTAGAACACCCGTGAATGCGCAGCCAGTTTTCGGACATGGTCCAGGCATCGTTAATAATATCCCATTCCCACCCACCCAGACCGGCCAGCTTTTCAGCCTCTGATAGGATGCTCCTATTCTTTTCCAGTTCGGCTTTCGCCTGTTGGCGGTCGGTGATATCACGCATAACGTAAAGCACGGTGCCGCTTTTTATTTTTACTGATTTAATATTGATAAGCAAAAAGTGTTCATGGCCGGATTTATCTCTAATTGACCATTCAATGTTCGTTATCTCATTTTTACTTTTTAGGTCCGAGAGGTCAAAGACCATTCCGTTCAGCAGATTACGAATTGTACCCAGGCGGTAAACTTCGCTTTGAGAAAGCCCAAAAATAATATTAGTGTTGGGGCAAACATAAACGATTTTGCCTTGATCATCAGTAATCAATACCGTATCTGATATGTTTTCTAAAGTGATGCGATGTAGTTTTTCTGATTCCTCCATCTTCCGATGGGCTTGCAAAATAGCATTATTTTCCCTTTCGAGATTCCTAATCTGCTGTTCTAATTCTTCATATGTCGGTTTCTCAACCATAACTAATACCAATTATTTATAGATGTATTTGAATTAACAACACTAGCATAAATTGGAACACATTCACCTACCTACAATTGGGATCTCATCCTATACATTCCAATGAATACGAGGGGTTTTAAGCATATCAGAATCCGCTCCGGTTAGATCGATCAAAGACAGCTTTTGGCCAGATCTTTATTATGCCCTAAATGTTATCAGATACAAGATGTGGGGGAACTCCAGACAGATTCTCAGATTGAAGCATAGAATATCCTAAATGATCAATAAGCAATCATATCATCCTATACGCGGAGTCATTGCAGATCTTGGCTTGTAAGTGAATATTGGCTTCGACTCAAATCAAAACGGATTCAACTAAAATTGGTAATAGTCCGTATTTCTAAGTATTGGTAAAGACCTAAACGGTGCTAATCCAATGGAAGTCCCAATGAATATTGTTCGAACTCTGTTGAACCTACAATATAATCTTCGAATTCGGCTTCACTAGCCATGCGAGTTTCGCTGTTTTTCCATGTTTCCCAGGCTTCAATATTTTCCCACATCGACACCACTACGACTTGGTCAGTGTCATCG
>JASFJP010000140.1:0-9392 GCA_050121225.1 Desulfobacterales bacterium | reverse complement strand
GATGGGGTAGGTCAAGAAGTGGCCGCAGAAGCCGTCAAAATACTGGAGGCTGTCGGTCAAAAATATTCATTTGAGTTGAACATCATCGAGCTTGATTGGGGATGTGACTATTATTTAAAACACGGTTGCATGGCACCGGATAACAAACTCGAGGTACTCAAAGACGTTGACGCGATCTTTTTGGGGTGCATCGGCGATGCCGAAAAGGTCCCAGATCATATTTCTCTTAGGTTGCTGCTTGATATTCGTAAAGGTTTTGATCAGTATGTCAATCTACGTCCGATTCATTTGTATCCCGGTGTAAAATCGCTTGTTAAAACAGCGACCCCCGATAGCGTCAACATGGTGGTGGTTCGCGAAAACACTGAAGGTGAATATTCGGCCAGCGGCGGATTCTTCAAACCCGATGATCCGGAAGGCATTGCCTTTCAAACAGCTATATTCTCCCGCAAAGGGTGTGAACGGGTGATGCGTTATGCCTTTGGATTAGCTCAGCAGCGTAAAAAGTTGGGTAGCGAGGAACCGGTGGGAATGGTAACCAACTGCACCAAATCCAATGCACTGAATTACTCGATGGTTTTTTGGGACAACGTATATGCGGAAGTCTCCAAAAGCTACCCAAATATAAAAACGGATATGGCCTTAGTCGATGCCCTAACCATGTGGATGGTAAAGAATCCTGAATACTTTGACGTGATTGTGGCTTCAAATCTTTTCGGAGATATCATCACCGATTTGGGGGCTATACTTCAAGGCGGCATGGGATTTGCTGCCGGTGGCAATATAAATCCCGAGAAAATCTATCCTTCAATGTTCGAACCGATTCATGGTTCTGCGCCCAAATACCAGGGAAAGGGTCACGTCAATCCGATTGCATCGATTGAATCGATCCGTATGATGTTGGAGAATTTAGGGGAGCAACAGGCTGCAGATGATATTCAAAACGCGATTAGGAAAATTCTAGTTGCCGGAGAGGTCCGTACTCCCGATACGGGTGGAAACTCGAGTACCCAACAAGTTGGTGATGGCATCAAAACGGCAATTTTGAATTGAGCCCGGTAGGGTCAACAAAGAAGGCCTTTCCATCTATCCTTTATCATTCTTTATTCTCTTTATTTTCTTTCTTCTCCTTAATTCTCTTAAAAAGCAAAGTATATCCGTGAGGATCAAACCATTCACCTGTATTTAACCTAATAAGATCAATTTTTCCCTTTTCAAAATGTTTTTCTCCATTCGAACTATCTACATAACTCCAAATGAAGTAAACGGCGGCTTCCAGTTCTTTTTGATATATTCCGATTAGTTTATGTTGTTTTTTTTCTGCATATATCGGAAATTTTTTTTCTGCCAACCAGACATCAAGGTAATCTTTCACATCTTCTTGATTTAGAGTTGGGGATTTAACTATTTCTATTTTATCAGCAAAAGCCGGTGCAATATGACCTATTGGGATACCAAACATTAGTATCAGCAAGACCGCTATATTTTTTACCATTTCCCCAACGTTTCCATTAACTTCAATTTTGTCATGCATCTCCTTTTAACCTCCTGGATCGCGGTATCTTTGATGGCTGCAAATTTGATTTTTTTTGGATTAAATCTATAAATAATGCTAGTTTTCAATCAAATCGATAATTTAATTCAACTATTAGTACAGAATCTGTATCTTTTTTCAGACAATAATACCATATGGATTTATTGATGTATTTTTTAACTAATTGTAATTATTGAAATAAAAATAAACAACCTATGTTTGGCATAAATATTGCTGAAATTCTGAACGATAGTATACAGCAAAGGGCATGATTTTCTTAAATAGCTTTGTAAAGGTAGATTAATATGAAACTATCCCGTGGGAAATTAAATCATGACAAAAGGAGAAAGCCAAGAAAATTTTTTTCCGATCCAATTTTTTATGATTACCAAAATCGAATTTGCAAAGCCATGATAAAAAATTATAGTGTTTCCGGCCTTTTTATCAAAGCCAAGGATTCCTTTATCAAAGGAGCAAGGATTGATGTGGCGATACCTCAACCAGATAATCGGGTGACTAAATATATCGGCAAGATTGTTTGGTGTTGCAATGAGGGATGTGGGGTTGAATTAACAGAGAAATTATAATAAAAAAGTAGCGCCCCAAAAACAATCTCCTGAAATATTCGTTGAGTTCTTTGTCCTCACTTTTCAAAATTTTATAAAAAATAAGAAAAACGCATTTTATGAAAGTGTTTATCCTGTAAACAATACGATATAGCTATCCTTTCTTACAATTCCAACCAGTTACAAAAACGTTTATTTCCTTTCTGTCCATTTAAATCCATTTATCTACACTCCACCTTTTCGTGGATTCGGTCGCATTAAAATCCATGGGAAAACCAAGCACAAAATCTTGCTCAAGTATTATTACAAAAATTCCGATAACTAATCATGTAGATTATCGGATTTAGTTTAACTATCGGAGATTCGTGCGATGATAATACCCTGTGTTTCATGTCAATCCATGTTCAGATTAGACAACAATCTCATTAAAACAACCGGTTCAAAGGTCAGATGCTCAAAATGCCACGAAATTTTCATGGTCTACCCGCCTGATGACTATGAAGAATCTGGGCCAAGCAACCAGAAATCAAAAAGAGATCAATCTGTATCAATACCTAAGGTTGAGCATTCACTTTTAGATGACCTTTTGGAAGTGGGAAATCGACCCAAAGCAACAAACACTCGTGATAGACAAGACCGAAAATCTGATCCGAATACAGCTGGGGGAAATGCTTCAATTGGAAATTTTGAGGAAGAATAGTTTGAATTAATGTTATAAACGCATTTTTGTTTCAAGACTTCATATGATCAAGGGCATTCGCCATGGTCTTCGAAAGGTTTAGATTAACATTTTTAAACTCTATACCAATTCCTGATCGGGATGTGTGTACGACTTCACCTTTGATATTTAGCGGTTTATGGATGCCTTCGAATTGCAAATTTATTAAAATCTCCTCTCCCACAAATATGGGCCTCTGGGTTGCGATAAATGCACCGCTTTGACTAATATTTAAAATGTGATCCGAATAGATACGATCAAAGGTTGTAAATATTACGGGCATCCGGCATGGTTTTCGGGGTGCTCGACTTTTTGAGAGATGCAGCTCTTCGCCTTTTTGCAAGAGCGCTTTTTTTTGTTCTTCATCCAAATTCAAAATAAGTTTAAATAATCTTGAAATGGTGACATCATATTGATTAAATCTATAATTATTTGCCGATACACTCATAGAAACGATATTTTTTCCGAATTTCAGATGGTTTTAAGATTTCATATCAAATTCACTCTATACGATACCTAACGATGGATCACTTTTCTTACCTGAAATCACTGTATTCTTGACCGCGCCACTCTTCATATTAGCATATAGTATGCCAATCTTTACATAGGCATCCCCTAATCCTTTTGCGAATTAATGTTTCCAAAATTTCGTAATAATTCCAATGATATTTCCATAGCACAGGTTATTTCTGAAACCACCGTAATAAAAAATGACCTTTTGGTGGCTATCCTAAATTGGGAAACAAAGGTCACATTATATGAAGTTTGAGGCCTAACAGATGTTACATGTCTTCATAAACCTATAGTTGTGTTTTGGGGTATTTTTTGGGGGGTAACCAATATCGGTTGGGAACATTAAACTCGATAAATTCTCCTGATGGAAAAATAAAAAGAAAATCTGGTTATAGGCAAAGCCGTTGTGACTCACTTGAGCTTTGGAGGTGATCGTGTAAGAAGAATTCTGCATATTTATAGTCAAACGACTTCATAGTATAAAAGCGAACAAAGAAAAAATAATCGCGTAATTAGCTTAAATTTCAATATATTTATACAAATACGTCCATGGCATACTTCTTGCTAAATTGCTCCTATAAGAAGTGCAAATATTTTTTATAATTACTAATAATATTTTAGTTGATTCACATGGCATTTATTAATTTAAAAAGAAAAGAGATTCAGATTAAAATCGTCTATTACGGTCCTAGCCAAGGAGGAAAGACGACCAATTTAATGTATATTTATGACAATTTAAAAAATCAAATTCACTCAAGAATGATTACGATTAATACATTTGGGGACCGTACTCTATTTTTTGATTTTCTACCCTTTAACTTAGGAAAGATTAACGGTTATGGTATCAAAGTGCAGTTGTATACTGTTCCAGGTCAAATAAAATATAATGCAACAAGAAAATTGGTATTGAATGGTGTGGATGGTATCGTATTCGTTGCGGACATGCATGAATCGAAACGAAAACATAATATTTTTGCATTAAAAAATCTTTATGAAAATTTAGTCGATTATAAAAAAAGCATTTTTAAACTTCCTCTAGTTTTTCAATTTAATAAAATAGATCTTGCCGCCAGAGGTGTGCCGATTATATCGGAAGGAACCTTAGAAGACGATTTAAATCGACAGTTAAAGAAGCCAATTTATATGGCCAGTGCATTAACGGGGGAAAATGTTTTTAATACCCTGAAAACGATTATTCGAAATACCTGCATCACAGTTAAAGACAATCTAAATTAGGGGCGAAAATTGAAAAACTTACTCGTAAAACGTTTTGATATCGAACTTG
Source organism: Desulfobacterales bacterium (assembly GCA_050121225.1). Lineage (GTDB taxonomy): Bacteria > Desulfobacterota > Desulfobacteria > Desulfobacterales > JAFDCJ01 > JAFDCJ01. Next base: position 4,776 of record JASFJP010000140.1, on the reverse strand, counting down.
AAAAACAGCTTGATAAAATTTTTGGAGAAGATCCTGAATCCAAAACTAGGCGGAGTAAATCTGAAAAAAAATTACTTCTATATCCAAATTACAATCTGAAAAAGATTGTGTTTTCGATGGAGAGGGGAATCACAGACGGTCTGATAAATAAATACCTTGAGCAATTAAACCATCTAAAAGCAATATTTAAAAAAGACAGGCACATCTTCATTTTACTTAAATTACAAATCGGTCTAGGAAAGCATATTCAAGGTTGCCAAACTGATGCGCATCCCTTTGCATTTAAGATGGTACTTTCGACTTTCAACAGTATGAATAAAATTTTGTCTTCCACAGATCTTAAAAAGACGCATAAACAACTTATCGTGAACAGAGAACTGAAAAGGTATTATTGGCTGAAAAAAAATATTAAAGAGAGGAGAGGTGAAAACCAGGGAAAAGAAAAAACCAAAATTATTATGCAGGATAAGACACCCAAACATATAAACCCAAGTAGTGATATCAACGCAGTTGGTCATATTTGTAAAGCGGATAACTTGATAACGCATCTAACCAATTTAGAAACAAACCTCCATGAGCTGAAAACGTTAATCAAACGCCACTTAGAAAAGCTCAATTTTCACATTCAAAAGCAATATAAATAAGCCCTGGGGTTTTTATTTTACGCGTTATTCAAGATTAAGTCTCGCTCATTTTAATAGATACCTTATCTCCCGTTATTCTCAAATTCATCAATAATTTTTCTAATTTGCTCTGTAATGTACGTACAGATCGATTTAGCCTCTTCAGAGGTTATCGATGGAATTCCTGCGGATAGCTTCGCAATTTTTTCTTCTTCTATGTCAGTCATCTTATTGATTAAAAAACTATCGACTTCGCCATCATCTAGCAAAAAACCGCAAGCTCCGACTGCGCCAACGAATTCTTCTTCAACAAAAATAGGCACAACTATTTTAACGAGACCTGCATCGCATTCTTCAGTGACAGCTTTCTGGGTTTTCATGGCCTGAACGGCGATATTCATGTGAGCGGGAGCACAGATAAAGCTCTGACCTTTATCGGTGGCTTTAATTTCCGGGCATAATTGATTGGCCCAATTTTTACAATCCGATATTCGATACCCCTCTATATTAAACAAGTTAGCATCCAATCCGGATCGTCGATTAATTTCCTCTTCCAATTCCTTCCACTTTTCCTCAGGTGCAATATCGGTCAATTTCATCGCTTAACTCCCTTCAAATATTTGCTTTAAACCATGCTTTTAGCTTTTTTAGTCCTTCTGCGGTGGATACTTCCGGCTTATATCCAAGATCTTGTTTTGCCGCGCTGATATCAAACCAGTGAGAGTGTGCAACTGCTTCGGCCAGAAAACGGGTCATCTGGGGCTCACCCGAAAAACGAAATGTATTGTAGAAAAATTCTAATATCGCGCCGATGAGCCAGGCGATCCTAAAGGGTATTTTCCCTGTTACCGGTTCATAGCCGGCAGCATTTAAAATCGAGTTGATCATCTCCCAGGCCGGGATCGGCTCCCCTTGACTGAGAAAATAGATCTTGCCGGATATCTGCGGATTTTCCTTCAATTTATCGGCCGCTAGTATATGAGCATCTGCCGCGTTATCAATATAGGTGGTGTCGACCAGATTTTTGCCGTTCCCGATTTGTTTTAGTTTTTTTGCCCGAGCGATCAAACGAGGAGCAAAGTGGGGATCGCCCGGTCCCCATATTTGATGCGGTCTTAAAACTACAGTACGCAGAGCATTTCCGGCAGCTTTTACGACATGCTGTTCTGCAATGGCCTTGGTTTTTGAATAATGCGTGCAATATTTTGGGGGGTATGGCATGGATTCGTTGGCACCCGCAATTTCTTTACCATTGAAAACAACACTGGGCGTGCTGGTATAAACAATCCGGGACACATGGTATTTAAGGCAACTTTCGATGACGTTTTGCGTCCCCGTTACATTGGTTTTAAAATAATCTGCATAGTCACCCCATGGAGGAGGTTTTGCCGCAACATGAAATACAATGTCTCTGCTGTTGCAGGCTTTCGCTACGACACCAGCATCAGCCAAGTCTCCTTGAATCTGGTCGACACCCATAGCCTCAAGGTCAGCATAATAATTGCGCGCAAGGCTATGGACTTGATCGCGTCTGTCGATCAGGCGCTTGATAATCGCACGACCTAAAAAACCGCCGCCGCCGGTGACCAACACCTTTTCTGACTTGCGTTGATTGTGGGTCTCATTTGTCATCGTTTTAGTTTGTTTTCTGCCCATTCAGCCAGTTTCTCTCGAAAAATCTTTGAATTGTGGCGGATATCCACCGGGAATGATTTATGAAATAAAATAGTTTGAATGCTTTTAGTCAACTCATTCGTTTGAGCTAATTTCAGAAGTTCTTCTTCCAACTGCTTATTATTTTTTCCGACGCTTCCCTTATACAGTTCTATACAGATGACCGGCCTCTGCTTATACCGGGGACCAACACCCACAAGAGCGCTGCGAAAAACTTGAGGATGATTGTTAAAAATCGCTTCGCAGGGTATCGTGAAAAGTATTTTATTTTCGGTGATAACCCGATGACTCTTGCGCCCGCAAAACCAGAGGCGCCCGATTTTATCCAACCAGCCCAAATCTCCCATACGATGCCAAATCTCTTTGTCATCTCTGATTTTGGCCAGGGAATCTGCTTTGGGTTTTTCAAAATAATGCCGGGTAACATTATCCCCCTTTACCGTAATTTCGCCCACTTCACCTTCTTGGATGAGAATCTCCTCCGACCATTCATCGATGGGTTTGTCGCTGATTTTAATAATACGAATCGCCAGATCTTTAAGCGGGCGACCGACGCAGACACCATAGCCTTGTTCGGTGAATTTTCTGGTTTCGGACAGTATTTCATGACTCCCGATGGACGTGACCGGCATGGCTTCGGTGGCCCCATAGCCAGGATGAATTTCAGCATCTTTCCTCAGCATGGATGTAAACTGTTCAATGTTGGAAGGAGATATCGGCGCTCCAGTTGTTATGACTCTTTTCAAAGAAGGAAGTTTAATCTTTTTTCGTTTGCCATATCTGCCGACACGGTCCAGCAAAGCCGGAGAGGCGGTCATATTGGTAACTCCCTGGTTGTGAATTGCTTCAATAATTATTAACGGGTCAACATGGGCCGGTCGAGTAGGATCCATATCCGGTATGATCGCTGTCATGCCCAGCGCCGGATCAAAAAGCGCATATAGAGGAAATGTCGGAAGATCTATTTCGCCGGCCTGGATATCGAAGTGAGACCGTATATGGTGTATCTGGGCATCGAAATTTCCATGGGTATAAACAGCACCCTTAGCAGGGCCTGTACTGCCGGTGGTAAATAGAATAGCAGCCGTTTCGTCTCGCTTGGTATTAACCGCTGAAAAGGATGTCCATGTAGTTGGCCGGATTTGATCAAGTGTGAGACCGCCCCAAAACCATCGTTTTCCAACGGTTATCCATGTTTTTACGGATTGAAAGTATTTTGGATACAGTGTTCTAATCACATGCGCAATGGGTATCCCTATAAATGCTGTGGGCCTGCTCTCCTTGAAGCAACCGACCATGCGCTGAATTCCCATGCCAGGGTCCACCACAACAGGTACGGCACCGGTTTTGAAAATCGCAAATACCAACGCGATGAATTCCAGACTTGGTTTGACCATTAAAATGGTCCGGGTGCCATGTGTGATCCCCGCCTTTATTAAACCATGAGCCAGCCGATCGACTTCTTGTTCAAGCTGCAGAAACGTAAGATGCGAATACGCAACGCGGTTATTCTTATCACGCCCTGACGGACAGACAACCGCGCGCGTGTAAGGCTCATGCCGGGCCATCCGGGTCAAGTGGGTGGATACGTTTACAACCTCGCTGCTGTATTTATCTGTGCGGTGCATTTTCTATATAATTCAAAGCGGATGCCTTTTTAAGAAATCCTGAACTAAAGGAACAATTTTATCCGGAACATCCTCTAATATGTAGTGACCTGCATCGGCAAAGCGATGAACCTCGGCATTGGGGAATCGACGCCGCCATTCGTTTAAAAAATGATGGTCAAAGACAAAATCATGCTCACCCCAGCAGATGAGCATGGGGACATTGCCGAACCGATAGATATTTTCATCAACCTGTTTAACCAATCCATAGCTGGCATCTTTGGGGCTCAATGGAATGTCCTGTACAAATTTTAATACAGCAATTCGATTATGCCAGCAGTTATAGGGTGCCGTAAGACCTTTTTTGACTTCTTTGGTTAATTTTTTGTGTGCTGCCAGATACAAAGCCCCAACCGAAAAAAGATTTAAACCCAGGACCGCCAATGCTGCAAGTGGACCCGTCTTCCGGATAAAATAAGCCGCCAGAGGAATTCGTTTTGCAGTGGGGGGCAAAAAGGCGTAGGTGTTCATAATGATTAGACGTCGGATCTGTTCAGGATGTCTGACTGCATATGCCATTCCAATCATTCCGCCCCAATCATGCACAACGAGGGTGATGTTATTGCGTATCTGTCGATGGTTCAGCAGGTTCTCCAGATCGTCCACCCGGTCTTTTAGACTGTAAGCGTAGGCTTCAGCATCTGGCTTGTCCGACAAGCCACAACCGATGTGATCCGGGACGATGGTTCGAAAATTAGGAGATAAGGCAGTGATTAACTTGCGGAAATAAAACGACCAGGTCGGATTTCCATGGACCATGACGATTGGATCGCCTTGCCCCTGATCGATGTAGTGATAGTTGAAACCGTTCA
>JASFJP010000139.1:0-9396 GCA_050121225.1 Desulfobacterales bacterium | reverse complement strand
GGCCGCCGCCTTGATGCTGGCTGAAAATATCATGTCATTAAATCCAAAGTTTAAGATCGAGGTGCGCAACGTGGAATGGAAGGACTATCTGGTGCAGTATCGCAATTACATGTTTCCGATTTTTATCACCGGCTGGGTTGCGGATTATGCCGATCCCCACAACTTCCTTTACACCTTCATGCATTCTCAAGGAGTTTACGGCAGGTTTTTGGCTTATAAAAATGATCAAGTAGATCGGCTCTGCGAAACGGGCATCGCAACCGTTGATCCGGCAGAGCGTGAGCAAATTTACGCCAAACTCCAGCACCTGTGGTACGCAGAAGCCATTGGTATTCCCTTATATCAGCAAATCAACGTACGTGCCTACCGGGACTATGTGCACGGTTACGTTCCCAACGCCATGCTGCCGGATTCATGGGAAGATCTTAAGCGTTTGAAGAAAAACTAAAATTGGTTATCCACAAAGCCCAAGTGACGTCTCTTGGAATAGGTGTTGACGGTCACTTACTTGAGCTTTCAGGATAACTACAAAATTGAATTATCTGAAAAAAACAGCCAGGAAATGGAATGCTATGGGAGGTGATACAAAACCCGCCGTGGCCATAAACCCACCCGTCAGCATTGGACTTGCCACAATTGGCTTCTTTATCAATACCCCGAGATAATTTCTTATTCCTTAAAGGCGCGTCCTGCCATACGGTCACAATTTTACCAGTGGACATCGATATCATAAAGACTTAGTTGCTTATCGTTGGAAATGAGCCCTAAAGATTCTACCTGAGCTTGCGCCACTAACATGCGGTCGAAGGGATCTCCATGATGGTGTGGAAGGCGACCGGCCTGGAAAGCGTGAGCATCAATTATGGGAAGGGATTCAATACGATTCTTTCCGAGTTCCACCGGAAGAAATTGTTCCGGGGTTTCAGGAAGTGGCAGCCTTCCTAATGCATATTTGATCGACACTTCCCATGAGCTCGCAGCACTCCAGTATAGAGTATTACGGTTATCACCAATTAACTCAACGGCCCTTGTCGATAGCTTTGGATCATCTAAGATCCACCAAAGAAAGGTGTGCGTATCGAGTAGAATTTTCATCATGTAAATCGCTATTTCGGTTCAAAGGCGTTTAGCAAATCGGTGGGCAGAGGTTCAAAAAATTCCGATGGAACCGTGAATTTTCCACGCGCAGATCCGGGAACCCTCTTGGCAACCGGTGGCCGTATGGGGACCAGTCGGGCAACAGGTTCACCATAGCGAGCGATTATAACCTCCTCGCCGGCAGAAATAAGTTTAGATAATTGGGTTTTTGCTTCGTGAATATTTACCTTTCGCATTTTACCACTCCAGATATAAACTGAACTAAGTTTAGTCAACATTGCTGGGGTTGTCAATATGCACACCAATAAATTAAGGACGAATAACTGGATGATCTGCTGTCAGTAGAATCTGGTAGGAGGTAGTATATTCGGCTACCTCCTACCAGATTATAGGAAATATGTCTATCATTCGGATTTCGTATTTTCTATTTATCCGGGGTGGGTGGTTTGGCAAAGTAGATTACCAGGGCGGCAATCGCGCTCATGACGGCAAATATGGTGAAGGCCATTTGATAGCTTCGGGTGGCATCGAAGATATAACCTGCGATGGTCGGACCAAAAGCGGCTCCCGACATTGTAAATACACCCGCCAGTCCTGAAACAGTGGCAAAGGAAACCAGACCGAAACACTCAGCGGTGATCAGCGACTGCATCATGATAATATTGCCCATGGTTAGGCCAAAAGCGAGGGTTCCCAGATACAATATGACGACATAGTGGTAGTGGGCAAGTGTGATGACGGCGAAACCCTGAATCAGAAAACAGACCATGATGACATATCTTTTATCCACACGGTCCACAAATGTACCGAGCCAAAGGCGGCCGACAATGCTGGCGCCGGCGGTTATGCTCACTGCAGTAGCGGCCCCGGACACCTCGAGGTATTGACTGAGAAAGGACACTTGGTGGACCAGAAAAGCAATTTGCCCTGCGAGGGCCAGCAAAAAGGCAATGACAATCGACCAGAAGGAAACGGTGCGAATGGCCTGGGATCGAGACCACACCCGCATCTGGGCAGAGTAGCTAATCCTTGATGAGAGCTTGCCCGAGGACGTCTTTTCCGGCGGTTCGCCATCCGGAAATTGATCGAGATCGGAGGGCCGCTGCTTGATAAAAAATGTGGAGACCACGACCACGAAACAATAGACAGCACCCAGAACAGGCAGCGCGATTGCCAGGCCCCAGCGGGAAATAATGAAACTGGCCAAAGGCACCATAACGATTCCGCCGGCACTGAGGCCGGTGTTAGTCAAGCTCATGGCAAATCCGCGTTTGCGAATGAACCAATTCGTAATCAGGGTGTTGACGGGGATGAGGGCCGTGCAGCTAAAACCCAGAGCCATTATAAAGTAGATTACGTATAGCTGCCAGACAGAGTCGATTAAACTTAAAACTAAAAACCCTGTCCCGATAATGATTGCGCCGATTAGCAAAAACCATTTTGGCCCGTACCTATCGATCTTACGACCAATAATTAATCCCATGATACCGGCTGTAAAAAAATAGAGTGTGACGGCCGAAGAAATAGTGACTTTCGACCATCCATGAAGTGTTCTCAGCGGATCCAAGATCACACCGTGACCATAAAATCCGATACCGGAGGAAACAAATAGAATAGCGGTACCAATCAGGACAATCCACCAGCCATAGAACCTATTGGCATTGCCTGGCAGAGCGCTGCCCACTGTGGGATCAATGGGCAAAGGTGTTTTTCGCTCGGACATCCGTCCTCGTTTCCTTTCAAAGAGGGAAAAAATCAATTTATACACATGCCCGAATAATGCAACAAAAACAATACTGGAAAAGGGCCCGAATCAAAAGAACAGGGAAGGGTCAGTTTGCTAATGCATAGTTGAAGATTGGATTTAGTTTGCGATCGGCAATATCCATCCAATCCGTATTCTTTTGCAACGATTCCTAGTCCTTTCAGATTCGTCTGGGCGGAACCAGGTTTCGCGACCGATTATTCATAGCGTTTATTGTGAGGATTCGAACGAAAAACTCCCCGCTCCTTCAATCAGCTAACTTTTCCACTAAGAACAGAATCATTGCTTCAAAAAGTAAGACGCGGACATGAGGATGGTTGGATGCGGCAACCCAACTGGCTGATTCCATGCTTTCCTTCACAGGTACAGCGATCGCCCAGTGATCTAAATTAACATAACCAAGAAGTGAAGAACCTGGGATTATTTGATCATAAAAGAGAACCTGCCCGTCGTTTCGCGGATCGATTTTTCTGAGCAGATCATAAGTTATAAGCAAACCCGGCTGGACATTCTCACGGTTGGTAAACGCTACAATTGAAAAGTATTGCACATTCCGAGGCAAAGGATTGGCAGCCAGCCAAGGAAATTGTACGCTGCGTCTTAAACTCTCCAGCACACCCCCATCACCAGGTGCACATGCCTTTACGGACGTTTTTTTTAACCATCGTGCATAGGTATCTGCAAATTTGTCCGCCACCGGCGTCCCGTTGATCACTCCTGCCACACTCAACACGGCCGTCACTTTTTCCGAAATATTTGGATAATCAACTAAAAAATGAAGAATATCCGTCGTACCTTTTGAATAGCCGAGCAATATTAACCGTTCGGTAGGTTGGAGTTCCAATCCGTTAATAGTTTTGGCAATCATAGCAGCGTTATAACTGCTGCTGGATCGGCCACTAACAACGAGGGAGTCAATCCTGTAACCTAATTTTTCAAGACGGTTAGACGCTTCTTGGTAAGGTTCTCCCATAGCCGGAAAGCACTCCGCAAAAGCACCACAGACAAGAATAATTCTAAGACTGGGATCATGCACCGGTAGAGGTCGGCTTATGCTGTCACCCTGCTTCTCATCATTCAAGCGCCACAGATAGTCCTCACACGTAATCTGTCGCTTCTGAGCTTCAGTATTTTCGTCAATCACCCTACAGAATATTTCCCTAAATCGAAGGCGTTGGTCATCGATCAACGGTGCACCAGCAAAAGTTAATGTTTGCGCTGGAGTATCGACATCGAATTCCAACAGATTCGGCGCACAGCCGCAAAGGATAAGAAGACTCAAGAAAGTGCATACTATTTTTTTTAGCATGTTCAATCTAAACTTCCAGATGAAGAATCCAAATTTTCTGTTACAAATAGTATTATGGCGTGTAGTAAGATCTCTCTTGGGAAACCGTTTTGCTTAAAGATAGATTTTAGAAATATTGAGTTATTATCTTCCAAGGGCAAGACAACCTCCCAGTGATCGGCATTTACATAACCGAGCAAAATTGAACCAGGAATAATTTGATCTGAGAAAAGGAGCAGTCCATCATTTCGTGGATCAATTCCCTTTAGCAGATCATAACCACCGAGCAATGGACTATTGATACTTTCGCGGTTCGTAAATGAGACCACAGAGTAATAGCTTACCGATGTCGGCAACGGGTTGTTCGCCAGCCATGTCAGTCGAACAGGTCGTTTTAAACTGTCCAAAGCCATGCTGTCGCCCGGATCACATCCTTTGAACTGCAATTTTGCAGCCAACTTACTGAACATATCAGGCACCTGATTCGAAAGTGGTGAACCATTGATGGCGCCTGCAACACTGACCACAGCATCTATGCGGTTCGCTAAACCTGGAAAATTGACAAGAAAATGAAGGATATCAACCGCGCCTTTGGAGTGACCTATCAGTAGCAATAAATCCTCCTTCTCTAACGCCAGATCCGCCACGGCTTCCGCAATCTGTCTAGCATTGTGGTCACTGCTGGAACGTCCGCTGACAATGAGTGGCTCGATTTGAAATCCCCGTGTATGTAAATCTTTCATTGCCTTCTCAAACGGAAAGGCGGTATCGGCAATGCATTCCCCTAAAAGACCCGGGACGATCAGAACTTTTAGATTTATAGGGTCGGCCGGAAGTTGCCCGAACTGTTCACCGGGCCCAGGCTCATCGCTGAGTCTTGTAAGATAATTCCCACAATTTCCAGCTTTATCTAGATACTCTGGGGTCTGTGAAAGCAATTGACAAAAAATCTCTCGGAAGCGTGCCCGACCGTCTTTGTTGGAGGGCATTCCAACAGGATGTAAAACTTGCGCGGGTGTTTCAAGGCTGAATTTTTGTAAATCCGCAGCAGCACACCCAATAAGGATAATAGTTTGGAAAATTACGAGGCGAAAGTAGCGAGTATAGTACATAAATAAGGGGTCACATCTTAATTATTAATTATTTGATTTCTGATCTTCCCAATTCTATGCTTTAACCGACTACCGCGTTTAGATTCAGCAGCTTTTCGGTTATGCATAATGGTGATCAAGGCACCACTTACATCACCGAGATACGCACCAAATAAGAAATTTTCCTCATATAAAAAGGCCGTATACAAAATGTTGCATCCTTCCTTATCTATTCGTTTGGGTATTATTACAATCGATCGACAATGTTCCCTTTTTTACACGTATCCATTCAGTGTATTCGAAATAAAATCGACTATAATCTTATGCTCCTCTTTACCTGAACCCTGTATCTGCAATGGATCGCCGAAGGTAATGTGCACCGGAATAGCAGGCCGGATCTTCCCAAAGTCTTTGAACTTGCGACCAACACCCCAGGCATCCGTCTTCAGGGCAACCGGTATAACCGGTACCTTGCCGCGTTTTGCAAGTTTAACCCCCAGCGAATTAAACTTTGTGGGATCAAAATCGATACTGCGCGTGGTTTGCGGAAAAATGACGACGGATATATTGGCGTTTAACCGGTTTTGTCCTTCTTGCAGAACGGTTCTGAGATCCTCCCGCGGATTGGTGCGACCCACGACAACCGGGTTACGGTTTCGCATTACATGTTTAAAAAAAGGAAAAGATAGGAGACTTTCTTTGACAACAAAGGTGACATCACGGTACGGTTGAATCAGGCAGGGAAGAACAAACGTCTCCAAAATACTCATGTGATTGCTGACAAATACACAAGTAGATTCGAGTTTTCTGAGAATAGCCAGGTTTTGAATCTCAAAACGCCCCCCGACGGACTCGAGTGCCTTAACCGTATTTAAACTGCTTTGAATCCAGCGATCATTAGTATAAGCTCCTTTTTTAGACGACCGCGAGGCATTCAAGACAATCATAAGTATCTTGGCGTAGAATACCAGGGTGGGATTGCGACGGGCAAACCAGGGCGTCGACTGTTTAGGTGAATGATAAGTGTTATGAGTGGTTAAATAATTCAATGTTATTTAGATGATTACAAGCACATAGTTTGTCTTTTACCCATCTTGCTGATGAGTTATGTTGTATGTTGCATCAAGCAGAAAGTGCAACTGTCGTTTTCCTAATCCGGTTTTTATAAATTCGAAAGTTGGGTACCTATCCAAAATCGATTTGCTTGAATTTACAGGTTATAAATGGATATGGCAAGGGTTTTCAAAGGGTGATATGGTATGCTCGATACTTCTTGATTTATTTATAGCTTTGCGTAACAACCCGTGAAGTTGCAACACCCAATTTTTCCGATGCAATATAAAGTTAATGAAAATTATTATGAAGGGAATTTCCAATGACTTCTTCTACATCAAATATTTCTAAACAAATTATCATTAAAGCCAAATCCTTTGGCGCATCGTTAGCAGGAATCGCTAACGCTGAGCTTCTCAAACAGTCGCCGTCGCACTTAATCTATCCCAAAATGGAGCAAAACCTCGGTGTTGGCTCTCGCGAAACCGCCAAAGGAGTTGAATTTGGAGAAATTACCTGGCCCTCAAACGCCAAAGCAGTCGTCGTAATTGCTGTTGAACATAAGAATGATGAGCCGCAGTTGGATTGGTGGGATGGCCGCAAAGGCACACCAGGAAACCGAATTTTAATTCAAATAAACAAAAACCTATCCGACTGGGTGGAAGAAACATTTGACATTAAAACACATAAACTACCTTACCATGTTGAAAAAGGCGGCATTTTTCTAAAAGATTCGGCGGTGATGGCCGGGTTGGGTTGTATTGGCAAAAACAATTTGTTGGTCACACCGGAATTCGGTCCTAGAATTCGTCTGCGGGCGATGATTCTGGAAGAGGAAGTTGAACCGACCGGTCCGGTTCAGTTTGACCCCTGCGACGGTTGCAAGGAACCTTGCAGACACGCCTGTCCCCAAAATGCTTACAACGACGTCGTTTTTTCATCTGTCGAAATGGGGATGCTGACCCTTCCCGGCCGTAACGGCTGCTTCAGCCGAACAATTTGTAGCGTTCAGATGGAAAAGGATATTAATGAGGCTGAAATCCTGCCAACAGAGAGCACGAATGCAACCGGCAAACGTATCAAGTACTGCAGACGCTGCGAATTAGCATGCCCCGTGGGCAGGCCATCAAAAGATAAATAGGTTCCTAACTTCGACAGATACAACGATTTTAGTCCAAATTACAAAATGTTGACATCGCCCAATGCGCGTCAAGTGGCGCCTATTTGCCTACCAACAAGTTTTCGAACTAAACAAAGTCTTTAATCATAGAAATGAAAATGCAGAGTATAATAATGTATTCATTCTCTGAAGCGAGGTATTTAGTTTTTTAGATAATTTTTGTGGATCTGATGTAGCCGCTTTTGTGACCAGGAACACTTTTTCCCGGTCGTTCGGGAACTTGGCGAAGTATTTGCCGATTGCCTTTTCGTTTTTTCCCCAACCATAGGAATCAGCCGTATCCCAATAGGTTACGCCCATTTTGAAGGCTTGCCTGAATATAAATTGGTCGGAAATCTTTAATACACCACCCAATGAAAGAATGGAGACATTTTCGCCGGTTTTACCAAAAGGTCGCGTTGGCACAATCATTTGTCCGGATACCTTCGTTGAAGAACTGCCATGAGCCTGCGTCAAAGAGCTTAGGGGTACCAGTCCTAAACCGGCAGCACTGGTGGTTTTAATAAAATCTCTCCTTGAAAAATTTCCTTTTTTGCCGGACATGCTTATTTTCTCCCTTTGATAGTTGATGACAAAAGCCCAGCACCAGATGCTTTAGCTTTTTTCAATATCTCCGGATCATTTCTTGCCGATTTTCGATCGATACCGGTACCATATTGATGGAAAAATTCATAGGTCCCTGCCCCCAAAGACAGTGGGATCAAATTAAGCCATTCGTTCAGATGATCGTAAAATTGTGGAAAAAGCTCAGTAGGTTCAGGATCGCCACGGGAAATGATAAATATAAATTTTTTGCCACTTGGAAACTCCGACTTGATAGTTTGCTCCTCTGTTTTCGGATTTTCTCCAAATTCCAAAAAGCAGTAAAGGCGGTCCACCAACATTTTAAACTGCGCTGTCACATGATACCAGTAAACCGGGGTTCCCATGACAATGGCATCATAGGTTGTCATTTCCTGAAGTAGTATCGTCAAATCATCTTTTTGCACGCATTTACCCAGATGCTTTTTGCACCCTTCACAACCCAGGCATCCATTTATTTTTAACTCTCTTAAATTGACAATACGGGTCTCTGCTCCTCCTTCCGCAGCCCCATTTAAGATGGCCTCCACTAATGTTTGTGTGTTTGCCCTCTTCCTTGGACTTGCGTTAATACCAATAACTTTCATAGGATTTCCTTTTTTGCTATTTAATATGCAAGGTCCGGAAGCAAACTGCTTCCTTAAATAGTTTTAACGAGTTTATCTGGTGAAAAGAAAGCCGGGCATTAACCTGATTCCGACTCGTTTAGAATTGCATGTTTCACATGGTATCACAAGAGTTTTTAGAGGATGACATGGTATCTACCTTATTGACAAAGCCACGGAAGGGTGGTGGATTTGTCAATATTTAATTTTTAAGATGTGATCCCGATAGTCAATTGCACTATTGTGGATTGTTATATATCAGAGAGCATTATTAAAAAAAAATAATTTAAAGACTCAGAGACTGGAATTATGTGGCAACTATTAATGGAAATTGTTTTATTGCTAACAGTGGCTTTTGTGTTAGGAGCTATCGCTCAAAAACTCAAACAAAGTGCGATTATCGGATACTTGTTGGCCGGAGCAGTTGTTGGACCGCTTCTGTTCAATGCCGGAGCCGTCAGGCAGGTAGCCGAGTTGGGTGTCGCCCTACTGTTATTTTCCATCGGACTGGAGTTTTCATTTTCAAGATTACGGAAATTAGGATCTATCGCTCTAAAGGGCGGCACACTTCAGGTAATCATCTCCCTTGTACTCTTTGCCATATTGTTGATCCCCTTTATTGATTTATCCAAAGCCATAGCGCTAGGGGCAATGGCAGCATTGAGTTCCACTGCGGTCGTATTAAGAGTTTTGGTGGATCGCGCAGCAATTGATTCGATTCATGGGCGTAACGC
>JASFJP010000138.1:0-9402 GCA_050121225.1 Desulfobacterales bacterium | reverse complement strand
AAGCATGTACAATGTGATGATGACGATGAAGGAGCTGATAAACACGATCACCCATTTTGCGGCATCATTAATGGCCCAGGTCATAACGAAATAACCGATACACAGCAGGACGGTCTGGTGCAGGATATAAAAAGGCATTACGACTTCGTTGGCAGATCGCAGCAGAGGACGATCAAAAGCCAGATATTTCATACTGAACCCGAGGATGGCAAATAACCAACTCCAGGCACTGAAAAAGGAGAGAAGGGTATATATCCAATCCGTGATCCCGCCCGGGAAAACCAGACGTGACGGGCTGAACAACTGGTACAGGTATGCCGTTGATAACCCCACGCCTAGCATTAGCGATACCCACCGCTGATTCAAAATCTGCTGCTGGAGCCGGTAACTGGACACAATTATAAATCCTGCTATCAGAAACCAGACATAATACAGAAATCCCCAGCCACCGCTGCCGGCGTCCAGAACTGCTTTTGGAATCAGAGCCTTCATTATCAACAGCGGAAGTGGGAAACCCAGATACATCAATCCCGGGATGGCAAAAAACGACGTGACCCGATTCAGGATCTCCCGTCCGCTTCCGTTTAACCATACAAACAGGCGGTAGCAGATCAGGCTGTAAAGAAATAAAAATAGCAGATACCAGAGGTGCATCCCATGAAATGCGAAATTTCCCGGCATGTTAATTGCCAAATAAACGCCGTTAAAATACTCGGGCAAAAATGAAAAGAATGATCCAGAGAATTGGCCGTGCGACGATTTCTCCAGGTAGATTTGCAGGGCGGCGTGGGTGACCGAGCCGATGATGAGCGGAATCATCAGTCTCAAAAACTTATCAACATAGAATTTTCGCCAACCGGCGGATTTCCCAATGGCATAAAACAGGCTCGCACCGGAGATGATGAAAAAAAGCGGCATCATCCACCGGGTTGCAAAGACGTTCCATAGCTCAACCCAGACATAGGTGTCGACATTCTTCACATGCCAATCGCCCAAATTAAAAAATCGGGTGCTGTGATACAGAAAAACGACCAATATGGCCAATACGCGCAGCCAGTCGAGTTCATACCTTCTATTTGAGATAGTTGTACTCATCTGAATCCGTATCGATAAATATTTTCATTTTTTGCATAGCACTTCAGCATCAAATGTGCCAATTTTCTCCAGTCCATAAGTTATTGATATTCTGAAATTAATTACAGGAACAAAAAAATGTGTAATGTAAAAAAAATCCGCATTTTGGTAAATTTTGCTGATAGTAGGTATTCATTGCCAGTTCAACAGGGCGTTTGTTCATGCCATCTTCGCCTTATCTGTCCGTGGTCATCTATGCCAGCGTCCAGGGCTTTGTAAAATACGTTTTGCGGACATCGCCCGCTTTGGATTCAGCCCATTTTTCTAAACCCATTTTGTTTATCAGGCACAGATTGAAGACCTTGATGTTGTGTGGCAGCGTACCGGCCTTGTCAGCATAGGGGTGTAGGTTGTCGCAGGGGAACTGGTCGCAATCGCCACAAAATTTCAAACCTTTATCCAGCGCGCATTCATATGCAGCGCAGCGATGCGCTTCACCGAAAAGATGCTTTTGAAGCGGGATTTGTCCATTGTGGCTGCGACATCCATGACACAGCATTGTTTTTACAGGAATGTTGAGCTGCTCGGACCACTGTTCAACCTGTTTCATTGCCTCCTGATCTTCATGGGCCAGAAAGAAGGTACAATTAAAGCAGTCTAGTCCACAGGGGGCTGTCATTTGATAATAATCCATGATAAAGTTTACCTCCTATTTATCTAATTTTCGTGCAACGATGGCAAATTCTGCCGATTTTGAGTTGAAAGGTTTACCGGCAACATCGGAATAGAATTCTTCAATTTTAAATCCGTTTACTTCAAATTCTTCCCTGAGAGCGTCGGGGCTGAAATACTGTAGCCAGTTATATACGGTCCATGTGCGCGCCTTTTCGATTATGGTGTATTTATCAAGTATGACTTTTTCTTCTTCATACTTGAGGGTGTTTAAAAAGCCATAGTAATCTTCCTTTGACCAGAACCCATCAAGCTGCCTGTGTTCGTAAGTTGAAACCTCTTCTTTTTGATCAAAAGCGTTCAAAGAATACACATCAAGCAAAACCGCACCGCCAGCATTTAGAAGGCTGTGAAACCGGGAGAGTATTTTTTTTCTCTGGTTCGGGCTCAAAGCACAAAAGTCACACATGATCATCGTGATCAAATCGAACCGTTTTTCGGTCTCAAACTCTAAATAGTCCTGACACACATAGTCAATGTCCAAGGCCTTGCGTGCAGCCGTTTCTTTGGCATAGCGTATGGATCGCTGAGAAAAATCGATGCCGGTGACATCAGCCTCTCGTTCTGCAAACGGGGTTGTATAAAGACCCGGTCCGCATCCAAAATCAGCAATAGCAGTTTGTCTGTCTATTCCAAAATGAGAAACAATCCATTTTACGGAGCGTTCAATGAATTCTTTGTTCCGGGAAGACAAATCAACAGACTCATCAAGATGATACTCGAGCATCATCTGAGATGTGTGTTCATCAGTCCACAACGCATCGGCTGTATAGAACTGAAACGGCTTGGGGCGTAAATTTATTTCTTTTAGTTCGTTAAACATAATAATTCCCTGTTTAATTCAGCTGCGATCTGGATTTATTTTTCCCCATGCGCTTACAAATTCCGGGTATTTTCTGAAAAAAGAGTCTCTTACATCATCGGGCACTCTGTTAATAGGACATGACAGATTATAACAGCGGTTGCATTGAGTTCGCTGCAGTGTCCATCCCGCAACGAACATCGCTGATGAAGTTAACGTCAAAAGCAACCATTGCTCGCTTATGACAAAGAATGGAATGGCCCAGCCCATAAATAAGACATAAAAATCAATCAGGTCTTTTGGTTTGTGAACACAAAGTAATTTTCCTTGAATCTCGCACCCTTCACACTCTGACTGTGAACAAGCAGCTGCCGTCATTTTCTCCATAATTGAATTTTCCTGATGTTATGGTTTTCCGATGGCTTTGTCTGTAATAGGTAAGTCCATCTTTTTGCCTGGTAATGCCAACAGTCGAAATAGCTACATCAATTTTTTTACAACAATTTTTAATTGACTCAGGTCGAGTTATGTTTGCTTCAAGGATTTCATCTGCTTCAACTCTTTTTTGCTTTAATTTCTCCAAGTCCCGGGCAATCACTCTGACATGATAGTTTCGTTTTTGAAGTTCTTTAGCAATATAGCTTCCTAAATATCCGGTTGCCCCTGCTAATAGTATTCTTTTCATTTTTTATTGCTTTCCCAATTTGGAGGCCAAGTGTAGATCGGCGCGCCATACTTATATTACAGAATTTTCGAGATTGCATATAAATCCATCAGATATGAAAGTGGAAAGTTAAGTTATACCATTGAAAACTTTACCGCTGGACTTTAATCACAACCATAGTGATATCGTCTTCAGTTTGTTTGGCACCACGATATCTATTCAAGGCGTCGTAAATAGCCGCTATTATCTCCTTAGCGGTAGATGAAGCATTCGTCTGGATGATCTTTTTAAGTCGATCCTTACCGAACATTTCCCCCGCTTCGTTATGCATTTCCCAGATGCCGTCTGTACCGATCAGCACAATTTGGCCAGGGGCAAGCGTGTGATAGAATTCTTCATATTTAAACGTGTAATCCACGCCAAGAGCCAGACCGTAGCCCTTGAGTTCATTGAATTCATCTGTGTCCGAATCATAAAGCAAAGCTGGGTCATGGCCCGCCCGCACCCAACACACTTTCCGTTCTGACAATGATAATTCGCAATAAAAAAAGGTCATAAAATTGCCTGTTTGATTTGAATCCAGGCTCAGTTGCTTGTTTACATCATTAATGATCCCTGCCGCTTGGCCCTGTAAGGAGGCGCGCTGCATAATCAGAGCCCTGGCCGTGGCCATTAGCAGGGCCGATGATACGCCGTGTCCCGACACATCCCCAACGACCACAGCGAGCCGGTCTTCGTCGATCTCAATGAAATCGTAATAATCTCCGCCTGTTTCATCGCAGTACACACTGGAGCCGGATATATCGAACCCTTGCAGTGCAGGATCAAATTTGGGTAAGAGATTCTGCTGGACCTCCTGGGCCACTTCAAGGGCAGTGCTCATGTGAAGATGTTCCTCTAACTTGGGAACGATTTCATTAAAAGTCGTTATCATTTGGTTACGCTCATCTTTTATACAAAAATTCAATCTCACCGAGAAGTCACCTTGGGCCAAACGCCTGAAGGCATCTACGATTTTCATCACGCGATTGGTACTTGCTCTGGAGGTAAAAAAAGCTATGCAGGTCACAAAAACAAGGGCTAAAACAACGGCTGTTCCGGATATGGTCGCCTGACCTTGGGTGTAACTCAAAAACATCTTAGAGATATCTTCAGGCAAGTCCATAACCACTGATTTGGGCACTACGATCACGAAATGAAGATCAGGAAAAATGTTGGCAAAAGCCCAAAATGAGTCTACTCCCTGATACGGCATATCTATATATCCAGACTTTTTACTCTTAGAGTAACGGAGCAATTCGTGGAATTCACGATTCCCTTCTGGTAGGAGTAATCCCGTATTTGGGTCTCTGTCTATACCGTCATTTTTCTGTTGAGACAAAATCCATAACTTTTTTTCTCCACTACCGCCAATATCCTCAGAGCCGAACAGAAAGGAGTGCATACTTTCAGACCACTGCGACGAGATCTCGCGTTCTAAAAGCACGTGCTGAATCAAAACGTCTATCGCAGCTACCCCGGCCAAGGAACCGTCTGGCTTGAAAAAAGGTGCCGAAACGGTAAAGGTCAACTGTTTGGTTGTCGCATCCACAATAGGAGGCCCCCATAAAATAGAACCTTTTTCCTTGGCTCTAATGTACCACGGACGCAATCTGGGGTCGTAATCCTTGGGATATCCGCCATGGCCGGGGTAGGAAATGTGAACACCACTTTCCAAACTGGCGTATATCCAGAAAAGCTCCGAACCGAATTCATGGGAAATACTTTTCAGCACAGGAATCAGACGCGTAAACCTGTCAATATCCGTCTTAACATCCTTTTGAGCCAGGCCCGGAGCAATCAAAAAGTTCGGGTGATTGTAACTTACCAGTTTAGCTGAAAGCTGCCCATCTTTCGACAGCTTCATATGAGTCTTGGATGGTGTCAAATCTTTCGGCGCGACCTTGGAGTCGTCAAAATCGTCTGCAAAGTATATTTTAGGTGGTATCGGGGAAGGTAGGACTATAGATTGTTCGGCTTCCTTTGCCAAAACCTGAAGGGCGAATTCTAAAGAGGATTTTGCGCGACGAGTGATTCGGGCGTAATTTTCTGTGGCAAACACCATCTCTCTACTTACTGTATCCGTCAGCGTTTGGCGGGCCTGGGTCGAAATGGAATCCCCTAGCTTCCCAGAGGCTTTTTGACTGATCCATGTTACAGTTGCCAATGGAACCAAACTGACCATGAGAAGAACGATAAAATACTTCCATCGTAATTTCATAAGGTTTCCCCGTATCTTCGTTTTAGATGGTGAGACCTATGGATTACATCGATTTTCTATCCTTATCAATCTGTGATAGATTATGCTATTGCTAATCGTTTTGTTTACTGTGGACTTTACCAATATCGAGGCAAGTTGCGATTAATAATTCTGAATAATATTAATGGATATTACAACTTTTCAATAAGAATCGGATTTAGAGCTTTCAGGATGATCTTTGATCACAAAGCGTCGTGGTACTTCAACAAATAGGTTGCAAAATAATCAAACAGTAACCTATCAACAGCCCTATGCCTTTTTAAAGAGGTTGATGGTTTTGGGTTAGGTTCTGCTTGAGTGACAATTACAGCATTCACCTTATCCATATTTCGTTCTCCTTGAACTTTAGTTATGTAATAATCGTATCAATATCGTACCGTGGGTATATACATGCCATAAAATAAATCCTTTGGCGTTTGAATTTAGGACACCAGTTTCTCGTATGTGGGGATGAAGATGAACACCATTGACCGCATCCATAGTCTTTACGATCATTCAGGACAGATTGTTTGCATTACGGACAATTTCTATTTATTTCATCTTTAAAAAATTCAACCAAATTCCCGCAATTGGGACATTTTACATCGAATATTGCATCAAATCCCCATTCCTGTGTATTATTTCCCGCACATTTTCTCATCTATAAACAACCTCCATATAAATGGTATCATTTTGAATTATCTTTTCTTTTGAATGCTTTCTCCAACTTATTTAACAATCTAATAGTGTTGGCCTGCTCGTATTCTGATAAAATTGATATAAGTTCTGAGCTTGATTGATTAAAGGCTCGCATGCTTTCTTTCCAAACGGCAAAACCTTCTGGTGTTTCGGTAAGCAGCGTTAGACGACGATCATGTGTAGCAACCGCAATTCTAATCCATTTCTTCTCCAATAAGATCTTCACTATTTTCGAGACGTTTGATTTTTCGAATAATAGCGTCTCGCCAAGCTCTTTTTGGCTGATCGGTCCATACCAGACAATTTCATTCAAAACGTTAAACTGTTGCTGTTTCAGGCCAAATCGTTGACAAACCTGGTTCATTTCTCTTTGAAGAAACTGACCACATTTCAATAACCCCTGAACGATTTGTGTCACATTTTCAGAAGGTAACGGATTTTTTCCGTTCCTGTGAACTGACTTTTGATTCATTTTCTTCATTTTTCGGCTACCCTCAAAAGGGACATTTAGTTTCCATTTCAACCAATACCCCAAAATGGTTTCCATGTCAACCAAATATTTCTCATTGGCAGAAGTCTAAAAGCGGATTCATTTGATTGGTATCAACCACCTGACCTGCTCCCAAAAACCGATCCAGATTTATATTAAAGATATGATTCGATCTGGACTCGGCAAAGGAGGGCGGGATGAGATAGTCTTGACTGAGAAATATTGCCAATATTCTTCAGCAAGCGCCAATTTATCAAAACCGCGAAATACTGGCAAAATTCTTCAATTTTCAAAATTGGGGATTTCATAAAGGAGTATAATAGATTTTGCATTTATCAGAATTGTATCTTCCTGGTAGCAGAGCAATTAAGGATCCGCACCAAGAACTTTTGAAATAACGGGCGCAGACCACAAAAGCGGGGCTGATTCCGTACTGGAGCTGATCCTGCAAAAAAAGTGAATTAGTTAAACATGCATTTTTTTGCGATGGGGTAGTATTTTCTCTTGACAGGAGCCTTTTAATGGGTGCCTACATCCAATCTGGGCAAATAATCGGGACATTGTAGGTTAGTTTGGGTAATCTTAAATTCGCCAACTTTCATGAAAGTTGGGCAAAGCTGAAAAAATCGTCTTAGCCGTTTTACAAATTTCAATCAAAATGTGGGTTTCGTATGGCTGAATTTCCTCTTTATTCGTACAGCCAGCACCCGACCAGCAGTCCAACCTGAATTGGCCGTTTGGTATTCATCTTTTCCATAGTCCGACCTCCTTGATAATTATAGAAGGGTTATTTGGGAGAATATTTATTTAAAACCGGAGGTGCCGTTTGAATTCGGTCAGCTTCCCAGCCTGCCGTGGGCTCCCAGTTCATCGGCCACGTAGGACAAATCAAGCGATTGGAGGGTGCTCCGCTTCGGCCATCCCGTCTTGGAATCCCAACCCTCGAAATTATAGTACCGGGTTTTGAAATCGTCGAATTTATCACGATCGTGACACCGGTAGCTGACCAAAAGCCAATCCCATTTCCCGTTTTTTCGGCCTGGCAGATAATAAGAACGAGAACCAATTGGACTCGGTTCTTTAACGTTGTAAATATAGTCGGAAAAATGCACCATGTCCCGGTGACGGCCCTGCAGAGTCCAGATGGCGTTGTCGAGATTCCATATTTTTCTTCCCACTTCCATACCGTCGACAAAGCTGTAATTGTTACCCGTCACATCGTTGAAGAATCGCTGTTCTCCTTCGCTCGTGCATCCCAGATAATCCTTTGTACGACCGCTGACAAATTGCGGCCATCTGTGGTCGCAATATAGCACGGATTGTTTCCAAAAACGGGTATAGCGTCTCTGCCAGGCTACCAGTTTGATCATATGATCCGAGTAGATGTTCTCATCACTGTAATCGAGCATCAAAGGGTCTCCTTGGAAAGGAAGCAGCTTGCTGCTAAAGGCGTTCACAACTGATTCGGCCGGTACCGGAACCTCCTTCCCGCGATCTTTGAAAGACTTTGCGTACCAAAATAGTAAAGTAAATTCGTGTTCGTTGCAGTCCCGATCGCCCAGGATAGTGCTGTATCCCCAGCAGACCTGACTTCTGGGATCGTAACCATGTTCGGGTAGTCCCCAGTACGGGTACAAAAGCAAACCGGTTTTCAGATCCTGCTCCAACCGCCCCCATCTTTGGGCTGCGCGGTAAAATCCCTCGGCCATGTCGTCGCCGATGCCTTCTCGATTGCTGATCATTCCTACGAACTTTTCGGCGAATTCGACTGTACCCAGGCTGCTAAAATCAAGGTCGCAGTCAATTTTCCTACCCGGGCCCAGCACGCCCTTTTTAGCCAGCGCTAAAATATAGGGCAGACCGCGCGTGGTTTCGTAGGCATTAACACCCTGTTTCTGCAGCAAGTCCGTGGCAATGTAGGACGCATTCGTCTGCCTCCAGTGTTTCCTTTTGTCGGCCCAGGTGTAGAACGCCGTTTCGAGGCAGGTCGAATCGGTCCCCATTCCGGACGAGTTCCTTTCCTGACAACCAGCATGGCAGC
The DNA here is from genome assembly GCA_050121225.1 of Desulfobacterales bacterium. Taxonomy (GTDB): domain Bacteria; phylum Desulfobacterota; class Desulfobacteria; order Desulfobacterales; family JAFDCJ01; genus JAFDCJ01. The sequence continues at coordinate 622 of JASFJP010000138.1, read as the reverse complement.
CCACGCATGCGTGAATGCGGGCGTTTTTGTCGCCCTTCCAGAAATAATTCAGCGGCCTTTCCTTGCCGCGTTGTTGATCGACGTTGAAAGCGTATTCGTTGTTCGCCCAGATACGGGATTCCATCAGGGCGTTCGGATCTGCGACCTTGATGCTGCCCGTTCCGATAACGCTGATGGCTTTGAGGTTTTTCGATCCCCATACACCACCGAATCCCCCTTGGCCCGAGGCGTTGGCTACGTCGTGAATAAGACAGGCGATCCGTCCCAGGTTCTCTCCGGCCGGACCGATGGTGAGAACCGCTGGTTTTTGGGTCGTTCTGGCCTCCGAATCCTTTCCGCCGACTGTCATCCAGTCGCCAAAGGCTTGGCCCTCCATCACTTCAGCCCATATCTTCTCCTGGGTCTGCCAGGTATCCAAACCCCACAAATGCCCGGCGTCTTTAATCCGGACCTTGTCGTTTCTGATATCGATCCAGACCGGTTTGTCCGCTTTTCCCTCGACAACGATGCCGTCCCAGCCCGCGTATTTTAGCATGGGAGCAAACCTGCCCCCGAAATTGCTCCGGGTAAACCATTCGACGGGGGAAGACTGCACTCCGATTCCCTGCACCTCCGTTCGTGC
>JASFJP010000137.1:0-9434 GCA_050121225.1 Desulfobacterales bacterium | reverse complement strand
CAATATAGCCGCTGAAAAAAATTGATACGCCGATATATAGAAATTCAACAATAACTTGTCCCATATTTTGTATTCCACGAATTTTTTCAGTTAAGCATTTAAACCCATCGATTACCGTCTCAGCAGTTCACCTCAAATGTGCTAACCACACCAAAATATTTGAGTTTTGTACCACATTCAGCTTCAGTACAACATATGAAAACTTTAAAAATCGAACAAAGGATGTGCAATCCAATATCGAAGGCGGGTGTGATAGTCAAATTTTTTCTGACCAGCTTTTTGGGGACACGTTGGGGAGGGGGTTAACGAAAGTTTTCAGCAAAGATATATTCTATATGGATTGTATTCGACCTAGGAAATCCTCAATAGGTATTTGGCAATCTCAAGATCTTCCGAACGGGTAATTTTAATGTTATTGCGGCTGCCGTTTATGATTTTTACCTTCTCCCCCATTCGCTCCACCAGCGATGCATCGTCGGTAGCCGTGTAACCATCACGTCTGGCATTATCATGAGCTTTTTTTATGACATCATATTGAAACGCCTGGGGAGTTTGAGCCAGCCAGACATTTTCTCTTGGGAGAGTTTGCAAGATACGACCGGAAGAATCGACCCGTTTTAACGTGTCGTAGGCCGGAACCCCCAAGATGCAGGCTCCAAATTTTTTGGCACTTTCTATGCAATCAACCAGATGATCGGAGTTTAAGAATGGACGAACACCGTCGTGGATCACAATGATCTGATAGCGCTGATCGATCTCACTCAGTCCTTTATACACCGAATCTTGACGTCTTATTCCGCCTGATACAAGGTGAATGGATTTAGTGAGGGATAGCGGATCCAATACATTTGCTCGGCAATAATCGCTATCCTCTCTCGGGATTACCAAAAAGATGACATCGATCAAATCACAAGCATCAAAAACGGCCACGGTACGGGCTAAAATTGGCAGACCTTCCAATTCCAAATATTGTTTGCGCAGGGGATCCGCCATGCGAAGGCCTTTTCCTGCGGCAACGATGATGGCTGCATTCATGATAATGTCTCTTTATTCTGGTCTACATCAAATACTTCAACTCCTTGGGCAGGGGTACGCCCTTACCCATGGTATCTTCACCGTAATTTACACCGGCTAAAATTTCGAGGTCTTTCAGAGTCCTGGCATCCCCTTCAAATACAACTTCCTTTAAATCTTCCTTTTGAATTTTGCCCCCTGCCCACTGAATATCCAGCACACTGCTGGCATCAAAACGGTCGTCACCGACGCACATCTCAACGTGTCCCCCATAGTACTGAACAATTTTAGCTACAAGCAGACTTGGACGAGCATGAAAACCAAGCTTATCCGGAATTCTGACTTTAATTCTGGAACGCTCAATATTTTCATTAAGTATTTCACGGGCCAGTTCCTGACCGGTCGTCAGAAAGTGGCAGGCATAGTAGAGACCATAGTTAATAATCCGATCAAGAAGCATTTCGGGATTAACAAAAGCAGATAGCTGAACCTGAACATTTTTATATGTATTTTTATATCCAGCGTCATGCAGGTGCCGTTCGTAAAAATGAAGTAATCGTCCCAACATTTGAAGCAGATGAAACACCACGGAAAAGAAACCCCGCAGTTGTTTCAGTTTTCGATTACCGTAACGAAAGCCCCCATGAATGACGTAGGTGTCAAATGAAGATTGAAGACTGTGCAGCAGCATTTCATAACGTCGAATCTCGACTTCGTTTACTTTATCGGGTACAACCGTCAAAATGTTCTCATAGGTGTAGGGCTCATAAAATTTCAATTGCTCTAAATCCTTGGTGATGTTCAAGAATTCACTAGCAATTTTAACAATATTCTTCTTTTGCAAATCCTTATCTTGGTCATCAATATCATAGGGCAGTAACTCGTCTGTGGCGACGTTGGGAAAATCAACAGACGAAAATCCCTCCTCTGGAATGGGAATATTATGCAGACGAGCCTCATCAATAATTGCAGGAGCCATCTGCAATAATGTACTTGTTAAAAACTCAAGTGTGATATCCCCTTCTTTTTGAAAATCACCATATTCAGGAAGATCATAAAACACAAGGCGATTGGAAATATGTTTCTGAAAATTCGCTCCCAGGCTCAAGTGTCGCACCGCTGCGGATAGTTCCCGGTAATAGTACCAGTCTTTGTTATTTTTAGCGCCGTGAAAATCCAAAAAATCTTCCAACAGCAATGAAGAATATATTAATTTAGAAAACAGCTTCTTGGTAAACGCCTTTTGAGGATCATCCAGGCTTGAAATATAAACACAGCATTTCAAATAATCATGAGAAAAAATTCGGACTTTTGCGTCAAACGTTATCTCACCAACAGGCTGGGATTTTTGCATGGGTTGATTGGCATCCTTTAGTGAAAAGTAATTCCGTGGGAGAGGCAAAAACCAGAGGCAACGCTGGTATCTATGATGCTCGATTGAGTTGGTTGTACGTGTATGACTCTAACATGAAATTTCAAGCTATTCACACAGTAAAAAAACGGTCAAAGCAACCCGTAAGCCGAATTCTGTTCCCGGTTCAGGTTACCCCGAGCCGGGCAACGATCATTCATCTAGTCATGCCGGTCGCCCGACATCTCTTGCGACCTACCCGGGAGCTTGGGCGGGCCGCCCTCAAACGCTCCCCTATTTGGTCTTGCACCGGGTGGGGTTTGCCGAGCTTCCTCAGTCACCTGAAGAACTGGTGCGCTCTTACCGCACCGTTTCACCCTTACCCGCCATCAAGCATGACTGCTTGTTGTCGGGCGGTATACTTTCTGTTGCACTTTCCTTCGCGTTGCCGCGACTTCACGTTATGAAGCACCCTGCCCTGCGGTGTTCGGACTTTCCTCCGGATCAAAAAATTGATCCAGCGATCGTTTGGGTTACTCCGACCGTTCGTTATTTCCTTCCCAATAAATTATCCTCTCACAGTTGGGACAATTTTTCAAGTTATCGTAACGATGGAGTTCATTGTACATCTGGGGTGGTATGTTCAAGTTGCATCCCTGACATACGGCATCTTTAACTTCGACAATGGCTACACTGTCAGGCTGTTTCGCTTTTACACGTTCGAAGATGCCGAGCAATTCTGAATCAAGGTCGGTAGAAATTGCATTCCGATCAATTTCCAAACGGGCCAGTTTATGTTGACTCTGTTCGGCATCTTGGTTTATGGCTTCCTTTTCTCGATTCGTCTGATCGACTATTTGAGAATAGTGTTCTTTGCGCTCTTTAAGGTTATTTTCGGCATTATCGATCTGTTCAAGAAATTCCAACATCTCATCTTCGAGTTTTGAATTGATTTTTTCTATATCCTCTATTTCTTTTAAGGACGATTGATACTCCTTGTTGGTTTTGACCGAGCGCAGCTTTTCTTGACTTTTTCCAATTTTGGTAAGATTCTGTTGGACATCCGATTCATAGGCGCGGTACTTTTTTTTGAGCTCTTCAATGGCTTCCTCTTCGCCTTGCACACTGCGCGTAAACGCCTCCAACTCCTGATCAAGGGCGCTCACTCGATTTGGAATATTAACTAGTCGTGATTTAATTTGGTCAGTTTCAATATCTATCTTTTGAAGCTTCACAAGAATTGCAATTTTCTCTTTGTTGATGTTTGACATAGTATCCTCTACCATCGGCCTTTGAAGATATTATCCGTATTTCGTGCCTTTCAAATTTTGTGTTTTCATGACTAAATTTTTTTCAGAAAATGAAAAAAACTTACAGTTAAGAACCTAAATAGTCATAAATGGATCTTTCTCAAGTACACACGCATCTACGGTCGCATCCAAATGACATTCGGCGACCATCCCTTTGATGCGATCTGCCAGTTCGGCGACGATGATATACTCTGAAGAAAAATGTCCGATATCGATAATTCCCCGATTCGAAGCTTCCGCATCACGGGCATCGTGATACCGGAGGTCACCACTGACATACACGTGGGCATCAGAGGCAAGAAAATTAGCCAACAGGCTGCCGCCGCTGCCAGAACATACGGCTGCTTTAGTTATCGACAAAGATGGATTGCCGGCATATTTGACACTATTAAGGTCCAACTTATTCTTAACCATCAGTGCGAAGGATTTCAAATCCATCCTAGTCTCAAGATATCCGATGCGGCCGATACCATGCTGCGGGTCATCGGACTCCAGAGGATAAACATCATAATAAATCCGATGATCGTGATGTTGTCGCTTCAGAGTCGCAATAGCGTCTTTGAGGTCCTCATTTTGGACGTTGATGTCAATTCGAATTTCATCATTCTCTGAATCCTCGCCCGCAGATGATTTCTGCGGACTCTCATCAGCAAGAGGCCCTATCCAATGGGTCACGTCGTAACGCAGCGCCTTGCGCAATGGATCCTTGGTTAAATGTCCCAGGTGATGCAACAATGAAGCTTGGATCCTATCTTCAATCTCACGGGGAGCGTAGATAACCAATTTGAAGCGCTCTAACGGATCTGTTGTGGCAAGCGGTTTCAAATCCCTAAGTCCGATTCGTCGGGCAAGGATATCATTAATACCACCGGCAACACTGTCCAAATTGGTATGAGCCGCGACGATTGCGAGATGATTTTTGATTGCAAGCTCAGCAATCGCGCCCACCGGTGTCTGATAATCTATAGATTTCAATGGCCGGAATATCAGGGGATGATGGGTGATCAGCAGATCAATATTTTCCTGACAAGCGGCCTGAACAACCTCCAAAGATGGGTCCAACGCGATCCAAACGGATTGAACCGGCTGTCGAGAATCGCCTACCTGCAATCCAACATTATCCCAATCTTCAGCAAGGCGCGACGGCGCCATTTTGTCCAATAGAGCTACAATATCGGATACGATCGCAGTCATATAGCCAATTTAATCATTCAAGACGTTGAAATTTACAAATAATTTAACTGGTTAAAATTAAAAAGGCGTAGCCCTTTGAGAGCCCACGCCCTTGACACTCCTGCTTGAAGTTTTTTGATATCGCAAATTTACTCAACCTTGAACAACCTAGCCGGTTTCAAATAAGATACGTATTTTCTTTTAATAGCGATAATTTAATTCAGACGACACGATTCTCCGTGTCCGATTGAACCGGTTTAGGAGATCGCGGCTATTCATTGTGCAATGGTCATCAAAGGGAGTGGGCCCACCTGGGATCGAACCAGGGACCTACCGGTTATGAGCCGGTGGCTCTGCCAGCTGAGCTATGGGCCCATTCAACAGAAAGCTAATTAACCAGAGGTATTGATTTTGTCACGTTTAAGGCGCTTGCTTATATATCGTAAGCGCAATATATGTTTACCCCCCAACGTAGCTGGATTGAATAGAAACTTATATGTTAGCTTTCAATGAAATTTTTCAGTTTGCGGCTTCTTGTCGGATGTCGTAATTTTCTGAGCGCTTTTGCTTCTATCTGTCGGATTCGCTCTCGGGTAACGGCAAAGTCCTGACCGACTTCCTCAAGGGTATGGTCGGCTTTTTCCCCTATCCCAAAGCGCATGCGTAAAACTTTTTCTTCACGGGGTGTCAACGTTGCGAGAACCTTGCGTGTTTGTTCGGCCAAATTCATATTTACGGCAGCATCTGAGGGTAACATAAATTTTTTATCTTCAATAAAATCTCCGAGATGGCTGTCTTCTTCTTCACCGATGGGAGTTTCCAGAGAAATAGGCTCTCTAGCAATCTTCAAGACTTTGCGAACTTTTTCCAGAGGGATTTCCATTTTTTCGGCAATTTCCTCCGGCGTGGGTTCACGGCCCTGCTCTTGGACCAAATACCGTGATGTCCGGATAAGTTTGTTTATCGTTTCAATCATATGAACCGGAATACGAATGGTTCTGGCTTGATCAGCAATAGCTCGAGTGATAGCCTGTCGAATCCACCAGGTAGCATATGTACTGAACTTGTACCCGCGACGGTATTCAAATTTATCAACGGCCTTCATTAAACCGATATTGCCTTCCTGAATTAGATCAAGAAATTGAAGTCCGCGATTGGTATATTTTTTTGCAATGCTGACAACCAGTCGCAAATTGGCTTTGGTTAGCTCACTCTTGGCCAGCTTTGCCTTAAAGCGCCCCTCTTCCACACTTACCATAACCCTCTTCAAAGTGCGACTATTGGCTTTTATGGCCATTTCATCGGCCGCGGCTTTTTCCTGGGATTCTTTGAGCTCGCGGTATAGAGTCCCCAGCTGTTCTTTCGACAGTTTGCAGCGAGGGCTTGACCATTTAACAAATTTACTCTTTGCTTTTAGATAGTCCCGAAGATCTTTTAATGAAGCGTCAAGCAAATCAGCGCTATCAACAAATTTTTTATTCGTAGCGTCAAACCAACGAATGTAATGTTTGATTTGGCCTTCAATACCATCGATGACGCTGGATTCAAGACGCCAGTCTTTAAGAAGTTCGAAAATTTTGTTTGTTCGCCGGGCGATGTTCCGTCTCAATCGCCGTTGTTCATCTGCATCCAATTTCTGAGAGAAAAGTTTTTCACGATACGTTTTGTTTTCTTCATGGATCTTCTTAATGTCTCGAATTGTATCTAAAAACCTTTGTGTCTGAGTGAGTTCATCGGCATAGGTATCGCCCTCATCAACGTCTCTTAAGACATACTTAGGACGAAGGCCGCCCTCTTCTATATTATGCCCAAGCACAATGATGGACTCGACCCCGATCGTGGTCTCCAACAGCGCATGCAGTACTTCCTGTTCGCCGGCTTCTATCTTTTTTGCAATAACAACCTCACCCTCTCGGCTCAAGAGGGTAACGAGACCCATTTCCCGTAAATACATCTTAACCGGATCTGTAACCGTTCCGAAGTCAGGAGAGCCCTTATCTACGGAGATTGCTTTTTTCTGCTTCACTTTTTTTAGATTGACTACTTTTTTATAATGTTTTTCATCGACAACCTCAATTTCGTTGTCATCAAACAACATCAATGTTTCATCAATCTGCTCTGGTGAAAGCATATCATCCGGGAGCAATGCGTTTATCTCGTCATAGGTTAAATACCCTTGCTTTTTTCCCTTGGCCAGCAATGTCTTAATCGCTTTTTGGGTTATCTTTTTTGTAGAGGCCTGCTTTTGAATCGCTTTGCTGGCAACACTCTTTTTCTTAGATTTTTTTACGGGTCTCTTTCCAGCAGCGCTCTTTTGGCTTGACGCTTTCACCTGGGTCTTTTTATTGCTTTCCTTTTTTACAGCAGCTTTTCTGGCCATAAAATCTTGCCTCCCACTTACCCCGATTTTTCAGCCGTTATTTCTCGTTTAATATCGCCATCTTTTGTTTCTCACTGCGGACAGCCATTTTCTGTTTTTCCTGCAACAGCTTCAACAACAACTTATGGTCGTTGTTCCTTTCAGCAGTTTCAATTTGCTTCTCCAACACACCACGGCTGCGTTGCTTTTGGCCGGCTCCCACAAACCTTGTCAGCAGCTGAAGACATCCCTTTGTATTCCAAGATTCTTCTATCATTGCCAAAGCTGCAACTAATGTACGTTGTTCCTGGTCATCGATTTTTGAAATCAGCTCAGAAACCTGCTCGACCGAATCAGGGTGAAATTCCAAAATCAATTCCCCGATTGATTTGAGAGCATTGTTTTCAAAATATTCAAGCACACCGCGTTGACGAATATCTGGTAAAATATCCGGAAACTGGAGCATCATCGCAATAATCTGGCGTTCCAAACGGTTCCCGGTGCGGATTCCCTTGGCAACCTCGGCATTTGAAATCTCAGCTTGCGATCCTTTTTTCACGGATCCGACAGTCGATGCTCGCAATACGTTTCCTGTGTTGCCGTCTCGACCAGGATCGGTAGGGATCCGTCGAATTCTTTCAAGGATGGCCCGCTCTTCAATATCGATTCGTTCCGAGAGCTGTTTAATGTATAACGAACGGGCAACACTATCGTTTATTGCCGCCAAAGGAGCCTGCAATTCCGATATGACCCGTATTTTCCCCTCCACAGACAGGCCGTGTGTGTTGATGGCTGAATCCATCAAAAATGTTATAACACCCGGTGATCTGGAGGCAGCCTCCAGAAACGATTCCGGACCATACTCGAACACGTATGAGTCCGGATCATGCCCTTCCGGCAAAACCATGATATGGGTATCTGCCTTCTCTTCTTTGAACACGTCTTCCCTTCGAAAATCAACATGCTCCTTCCAAAATGTGGCGATGCAGCGTTGCGCAGATCTGATTCCGGCTTCATCGGAGTCAAAAACCAAGATCATACGCCTTGCATAGCGTGTTAGTAGACGAACGTGATCTGAGGTTAGGGCAGTGCCGAGCGTGGCCACAGAATTTTCAATACCATGTTGATGAAGCGCCAGAAGGTCAAGATACCCTTCAACAATAAATACCGTCCCCGTGCTTCTACATTTATCCCTGGCACGCTGTATCCCATACAGGGATTTACTCTTACTGTATACCGGAGTTTCCGGAGAATTTAAATATTTCGGTAAAGAGTCGTCCAATACGCGACCGCCAAATCCAATCACCTGCATGTTGACGTCAAAAATCGGAAAAATGATTCGGTTGCGGAATCGGTCGTAGTATCCGCGTTGATCTTTTCGGGATAAGATCAGACCACACTTTTCGATGGTTTTCGAAGATTTACGTTTCTGATCGAAGAACCGGACAAGGTTATCCCATCCATCGGGGGCATACCCGAGTTTGAAATTATCGATCGTCTGTTGCGAAATACCCCTTTTCATTAGATAAGTATTCGCACGTTCACCTCCCCGTTTACGTATCAGGCTATCATGGTAATACCCCATTGCCTGGGAATTAACATGTAGCAGTTTTTCTTTTATGCTGATCTGCCTTTTTTGTTGCGGTGAAAGCGGTTTAACAGGAAGATCGATCCCATAACGTTTAGCGAGTCGTTTGGCCGCTTCCGGGAATGCAAGCCCTTCTTGTTTCATCAAGAAACTAAATACATTCCCCCCTGTACCACATCCAAAGCAGTAGAAAATCTGTTTGTCCGGACTTACTGTAAATGATGGAGTTTTTTCGGAATGAAACGGACAAAGTCCCACAAAATTTTTACCGGCTTTTTTTAAGAGAACCGCTTCTGAGACGATATCCACAATATCGACCGCGCTTTTTATTTCGGTAACTTTATCTTCTGGGATAAAAATTGCCAATAACAGCAACCTCCATTACTGTAGAGCAGGGAAGACGATTATTAGCGGAGAAGGGGCTTAATCGGGATTAAACTCAATCAATTTTATATTTAGGAAAAAATCAAACGATACGAAATATGCAATATGAATGAGAGCTTTCCCATCAAAAGCCTTGCCTATTCTGAAAATATATTGGCCGAGTTTAAACGGAAAAGCTAATCTTTATAAACACTTTTGTCAAGGCCTTTTATAAAATTATCGTATTGCTTTATTTACTAATCGCGACTGCTTCCT
>JASFJP010000136.1:0-9438 GCA_050121225.1 Desulfobacterales bacterium | reverse complement strand
CTGGTTATGGCTTATGCCTCTTTAAAGCCTGGAATAACCAGCACCATCCAGCCCCTTATCCCAGCCTTGAAAAGTAACTGGTTGATTGCGCATGTGATCACTTGTTTTATCGGTTATGCCTCCTTTGCCCTGGCCTTTGGCGTCAGCGCCATGTACCTGATGAAAAAAGGGCGGGACGACCAACCCATCGTCTGGGTGGAAATCGTCAAGCCATTGATCCTGTTTATTTTTGCGACTTTGTTCAGCCGGGTTCTTTTTGTGCATAGCTGGGTCTTCGCTGTAATCGTTGCTATTCCCATCTGTCTCGCGTTTTTTGGTATCGTTTTTTTTGCTCGCAATCTACCGGCACAATCCAAAACCAGATTACTGGACCGGTTTCCGGAGACCCGGATTTTGGATGAGCTGGGTTACCAGCTTATTTTACTGGGCTTTCTCTTTTTATCCATCGGCATTATTACCGGCGCCGTCTGGGCCAACTCCGCTTGGGGGCGATATTGGGGATGGGACCCCAAGGAAACCTGGTCGCTGATCACCTGGTTTGTTTACGCCACCTTGCTACATGCGCGACTGATGCGGGGATGGCACGGCAAACGCATCGCCTTTCTTTCCATGCTTGGATTTGCAGCGGTATTGTTTACCTATTTCGGGGTGAACCTGTTGCCCGGTTTGCACAGTTACGGTGCAATGTGAGCCTAATTTTGCTTGACAAAAAATGTGCAGATAAGGTAAACAGAACTCTTTTTGAGAATGCTAAATAGGCTGAAACTCTTATTTTTTTTAATAATTGCCATCTTTAACCACATCACGACGGAGTTTCTATGAGTACAGAGGGAAAAGCCAACGAGGTATCCGCAGCAGCTCAGGACCAAGAGCCCAACACTTCCGCTTCGGCCCAGGTAGTAACCGAAAAGGAAGACAGTGCTGGAGGACCTATTATCTTGTTCTTCATTCTGGGACTGGCGGCCAGCCTGGTGCTGGGTTGGGTGATATTTCCCAAGTTGCTGTATTCCCAAAAAAGACAGCCCATTGAATTTAACCATGCGTTGCACAATGAATTGGTTGATGAGGGCTGTGAGAGCTGCCATTTTTTTAGGGAAGACGGTACATATTCCGGAGTCCCCACGCTGGCACAATGCATTGACTGTCATGAAGAAGTCAACGGTGAGGATCCCGAGGAGGAGAAGTTTGTGGCGCAATACGTCGCCAAGAGTCGTGAAGTTCCTTGGCTGGTTTATTCCCGGCAACCGGATTGTGTATTTTTTTCCCATGCTGCCCATGTCAAGATGGCCAATATGGACTGTGTCACTTGCCATGGCAATATCGGGGAATCGGAAAGCTTGAAGGTATACCAAAAGAATCGTATTAGTGGATACAGTCGTGATATTTGGGGGGAGAACATCGCCGGCATCAAGCGGAATTCATGGGATCGTATGAAAATGGATGACTGTGCTGAATGTCATCAAAGAAATAAGGTAAATCAAGGAAGCGTTCAAACCCACCGCGGCGGATGTTTTGTGTGTCACCATTAAATCAGCTGTTGGGCCACCTGGTTGCTGGCTCCAAGGATGAATTTAATAAACAACTAAATGGCTTAGTTTTGCAGGGATGATTCGATGAAAATAGACCGACGAAGTTTCTTGTCCTTTGTCATAGGCGGGGCTGCCGGTACCGCTCTATCACCGTTGCCATGGAAGTTGACCGATGATATTGCCATTTGGTCTCAGAATTGGCCGTGGACACCTATTCCTGAAAGAGGGGCAACCACCTTTGTCAAATCTACTTGTACTCTCTGTCAAGGCGGTTGCGGTATTAACGTGCGGTTGGTTGGGAACAGAGTGGTCAAAATCGAGGGATTGGAGGGACATCCGGTCAATGACGGCAGCGTCTGCATTTTGGGAGTGGCAGGTACGCAGCTGCTGTACGGACCAGATCGGGTGAAAAACCCTAAAAAGAAAGTTAACGGCAAATGGTATGATATTTCCTGGGATGACGCCATCGCCGAAATTGCCGCAAAACTTAAAGAATTACGCGAAAAAGAGTTGTCGCATACTGTTGGCTGCATTTGTGGTTCTGATCGAGGCACCGTACCGGAGCTGTTGAATCGATTTTTGCGGTTTTACGGGTCGTCTAATTTTATGCGCATACCTTCAATCCAGGATAACTATGAACTGGCCCTATATTTGACCCAGGGAGTCCGTGGTATGCCGGGATTTGATGTGGGGCACTCTGATTTCATTTTGAGCTTCGGCAGCGGATTGATAGAAGGCTGGGAATCACCGGTTTATATGTTCAAAGCAAAAAGCGCTTTGAGGGATAACGGCGGGCGAATGGATCAAATCGAGCCGCGTCTTTCCAAGACCGCAGCCAAATCCGATAAATGGATTGCCATTAAACCCGGGACCGAGGGCGCTCTGGCCCTGGGAATTGCGCATGTCATTGTCAAGGAGGGGCTGTATCGTCGCGACTTCGTCGATAACCATTGCAGCGGATTTATCGAATGGAAAACAACAGTTATGGACGGATTTTCACCTGAAACCGTCTCTAGTGTGACAGGAGTCGATGGGGAGAAGATCGCGGCCTTGGCCAGGGATTTTGCGCGGGCCCGCAAACCGCTGGCTATCTGCGGAAGGGGCGCCGGACAAACTCCTGGGAGTCTGCAGGATTTCTTGGCGGTTCACATGCTGAATGCATTGGTCGGGAATCTAAATCGAGCCGGAGGCTTAGTTGCGATCCCGGAAGCCGATTATATCAGTTGGCCTGAAGCGGAGATCGATAAAACGGCGGCTAGAGGGCTGCAGCAGACGCGTGCAGACGGCGCTGGAAGTAAGGAATATCCCCACGCACGCTATCTGCTGAATCGCTTACCTGAGGTTATTAACTCGAGTCAGGAGTCGCCGGTTCAGGTGCTTTTCATCTCCGGCGCAAATCCAGCGTACTCTATGCCGGATACTCAGCCCATGAGCAATGCGCTAGAAAAAATTCCTTTAGTGGTCAGTTTTTCTTCTTACATGGATGAGACTGCTGCCCACGCCGACATGATACTGCCCAACCACACCTATCTTGAACGTTACGAAGATGTTGCGGTTGCCAGGGGATTTCCGAAACCGTGCATCGGACTCACCCGACCCGTGATTGAGCCGTTGTATAACACGCGGCATGTTGGTGATGTGATCATCCAGTTGGCCAAAGAAATGGGCGACCTGATTGCGGCAGCCTTCCCATGGGATGATTACCAAGTCTGTCTCGAAGAGACCCTGGAAGATAAATGGGATACATTGGTTGAAGAAGGTTTCTGGGTGGATGCCGAATATTCCGGTTCGGATTGGACCGAAGCGTTTGAAACAGATTCATCCAAATTCGAATTCAGCAATCAAGAAATCAAGGCTTTGCCCGGCTACAATCCGGTGCGAGCCAAAGGTGATGAGTCGTTTTATCCGTTGGTGCTGATTCCTTATGAAACTATGCGGCTTGCCAGCGGATATATCGGATCGCCACCGTTTCTTGTTAAATCACTTGAAGACACCATCTTAAAGGGCAACGAAGTTTTGGTAGAGGTAAATCCGGTGACGGCTAAATCTCTGGGTTTGTCAAATGGAAAGATAGCAACCCTGACCACACCCAAAGGGAGTTATAACGTCCGGGTATATCTTTTTGACGGGATTATGCCGGGAGTGGTTGCGATCGTCAGGGGATTGGGGCATACCGCATACGGTAAATATCTTGCTGGAAAAGGGGTAAATTATAACGCTCTCAGTGAATCGGTGGAAGATCCAGCAACCGGTTTAGATGCATCCTGGGGTATTCGGGCAAAACTCAGCAAAGCTTAGCATATAGAAAATCGGCAATTCAGAGGGATCCTGATGAAATTCGAAAATGGCAAAAGGTTCGGAATGGTTATCGATCTGGACAAATGTACCGGGTGTGGTGCGTGTATGGTTGCCTGTATGGCGGAAAATAACGTGCCGTTTCGGGAAGATGAAACAGACAAACTACTTAGTGTCACCTGGATGCGGGTTTATCGATTGACCAATGGCAAACCATTTCCGGATACGGAAGAATGTTTCCTGCCCAGACCCTGTCAGCAGTGCGAAGGTCACCATGGACATTCACCCTGTGTGTCGGTATGTCCGGCAACCGCCACCGATTATGATATGAATACCGGAATCGTCAGCCAGATTTATACCCGCTGCTTTGGTTGTCGATACTGTATGGCAGCCTGCCCCTATCACGTTCGTGTTTTTAACTGGTGGGATCCGGTGTGGCCGGATGGAATGGAAAAAGCCTTGAATCCCAATGTATCTGTCCGGATGCGCGGGGTTGTTGAAAAATGCAGTTTTTGCATTCATCGTTATCAGCTGGCAATGGATAGGGCTTACAATGAAGGACGGCGGGAGCTTGAAGAGCGTGAGTACCAGACCGCATGCACCCAGGCCTGCCCGGCGGGAGCCATCACCTTTGGCGATTTGAAGAACCCGGACCATGCCGTATACCAAATGGTTGATCCTGATAACAACCATGGCGGCAAGCCAAAAAATCCCACCGCGTTTCGACTGTTGGAAAGACTCGGCACCAACACTAAAGTGTATTACTTATCCAGCCGTGAGTGGGTCCGGCGGGCTGGAGATAACTATATTAAGCAGGAAGGCAAACAGCGGCATGCTTAATTGACCGGATTCTTTCGGATAATTTGTTTCAATGGCGAAAAAGACCATTCCAAATGGAAACTAATGAGGATCGCTACTTAAGCCGATCCACATCAGGGGCTAAATTGATCAAAACCAGCGATATTTAGGAGTGCAGAGCTTATGGATTCCGCATTGATTCCCAAAGGGGCTAAACGTTGTCCGACATGGCAATTTGCATTGTGGATTGGCGCTGTTGGTGTCGTCCTGTTGTGGGGCGTCTGGGCCATGTTACTATGTTGGATCAAGGGCCTTAATCAAACCAACATGAACAACGCCTACGGATTCGCCCTTTGGATCTGGGCCGACCTTGCAATAATTGCCCTGGGTGGCGGTGCTTTTTTTACCGGTCTTTTGAAGTACATTATCGGAAAGGATGAACTAAAAAATATCATCAATTATGCCGTCCTCATCGGTTTCATTTGCTATAGCTCGGCGCTGCTGATTCTGGCCATCGATATTGGTCAGCCTTTGCGCGGATGGTTTATTTTTTGGCATGCCAATGTACACTCTATGCTAACCGAAGTGGCTTTCTGTCTGACATGCTATTTTGGAGTCCTCACTATCGAGTATCTTCCGCTCACTCTCGAAAACCGCCAACTTGACAAGGTCCCGTTCTTCCACAACCTGAGTCACAATTTACACGAAATCATGGCTGTGTTTGCAGCGACCGGGGCATTTCTATCCTTTTTTCATCAGGGATCTTTAGGCGGCGTTCCCGGCGTGCTGTTTGGCCGTCCCTTTGGCTATCGCGAAGGGATTTTTGTCTGGCCCTGGACATTCTTTTTGTTCACGTGGTCAGCCGCCGCATGCGGGCCGTGTTTCACTATTTTCGTCACAAAATTGACCGAAAAAATTGTCCGCAAAAAACTTGTTAAAGACAATGTTATCGAACTGTTGGCAAAAATAGCCGGTTGGATGCTTTTGACTTATATTATTGCCAAAATTATCGATACAATTTACTGGGCCACGGTGACAGCGCCTTCCAAAGGCTTTACATTCATGGAGTTTTACGCCAATAATCCAGGTTCATGGTACGGTTTGTGGATCCTGATAGCTGAAGTGGGTGTCTGTGGTATTTTGCCGGCCTTAATCCTGATTACTGACAGCGGACGAAAAAACAAGACGACCCTATTCATCGCAGTGTTCCTAGCAGCGGTAGGCGTTTGTCTGAACCGCTGGGTAATGGTTCTTCAGGTATTAGCGGTACCGGTGTTGACCTTTGAAAACTGGGCAACCTATTTACCAAGCTGGCAGGAAGTCGCAACGACGATTCTGCCTGTCGCCTATGGCGTTATTTTAATATCCCTGTCCTATCGATATTTACCGATATTTCCCCAGGAACTGGAATTGAATCCAATTGATCCACCGGTTGAAGAAGCTGCCGAGTTGGAACCGGAGGCGGAACCCTCAGATGGGGCCCCGGAAGGTGAACTGGAACCGGCGCAAGCATAACTACCGTTCAGGGGTTCAGGGTTAATATCGTATTATTGGTTTTAGTTATTGAATGCTATTGAGAAAACGCATGTATCTAAAGCGGTCCGGGGTATTGAAACAAAGTTACCCTGAACGGTGAACCTTGAACCTGTGAACGCTTAAGGGAGGAAAAAATGTTTCCATTTAACTTTGAATGGATTTGGGATGCAGGGCATTTGGTGTTTATGGGGGGTTTATGGTATGCACTATCAATTCTAGGAATGGGTATTACCTTTTGCATTATTAAAGCCGCCTACGATGCAGCCAAGGGCAAAGGTGGACCTCATCATTAGATAGCATAAGCGATCAATTGCAAAAAAGCGCTTGGCCCGGAACGGAAAATAGGGGAGCGCTTTTTTTGTGATCTAAAATTTCCAGGCGGACCAAGAGACAGATATGGATAAAATAATTGTTAAAGGAGGTCAATCGCTTGCCGGCGAGGTTAAAATCAGCGGAGCTAAGAATGCGGCGTTGCCAATACTGGTCTCGTCACTTCTGACCGACGGTGTCAACACCTATTCAAATGTACCTGATTTAAACGATATTCAAAGCACCGCTCTGCTTTTGTCCCATCTGGGTGCCAGGATCGAATCTAAAGGAGGCACTGTGCAAATCGATGCCCAAGATGTGGCTAATCATGAGGCCCCTTATGATTTGGTGCGAAAAATGCGGGCCTCGGTTTTGGTGTTAGGCCCGTTGTTGGCACGATTAGGAAAGGCCCGAGTGTCTTTGCCGGGTGGATGTGCCATTGGGGCACGACCGATCAATCTGCACTTAAA
Source organism: Desulfobacterales bacterium (assembly GCA_050121225.1). Lineage (GTDB taxonomy): Bacteria > Desulfobacterota > Desulfobacteria > Desulfobacterales > JAFDCJ01 > JAFDCJ01. Next base: position 2,501 of record JASFJP010000136.1, on the reverse strand, counting down.
GGGGCTTACTCGGTTGGGCGCATCCATTAAACTCAAGCACGGTTACGTTGAAGCATCATGCGGTCGCTTGAACGGCGCGGACATAAATTTTGATGTCGTCACAGTTACCGGAACAGAAAATATCATGATGGCGGCGACTCTGGCGCGCGGGACAACAGTGCTACGCAATGCAGCGCGCGAACCGGAAATAGTGGCTCTAGCAGATGTATTAAGCAAAATGGGTGCAGATATACAGGGTGCCGGCACGTCGGTTATAACCATAAATGGGGTCGATCGTCTCAAACCGGTCTCTACTGCGATTATTCCCGATCGTATCGAAGCCGGAACCTTTCTGATTGCGGCCGCTCTAACCAAAGGAAATATCACGCTTGTTGATTGTAATCCGGAGCATCTCGAAGCATTGCTCAATAAGCTGCGTCTTGTTGGCGCCGAAATAGATGTCACCGAACGCACGATTCACATCCAGGGAAGCGCACCCATCCAAAGTGTTGATATAAAAACCCAACCTTATCCGGGATTTCCGACGGACATGCAGGCTCAATTCATGGTTCTGATGAGCGTTGCCAACGGTACCAGCATCATTTCCGAGACGATTTTTGAAAACCGTTTTATCCATGTTAGTGAATTGAAACGGATGGGGGCGGATATTCACGTATCCGGCGATACCGCCATCGTCAAAGGCGTACCCACATTGTCCGGAGCCCCCGTTATGGCAACCGATCTCAGAGCCAGTGCATCACTGATCCTCGCGGGGCTGATTGCTGAAAATACCACGGAAGTAAATCGTGTTTACCACCTAGATCGGGGTTATCAGGCAATCGAGAAAAAATTCGCGGCCTTAGGTGCAACGATTGAAAGGGTGAAATAAAAAACTGATTGCTCACAGCAAATAGCGTCGTATTGATTTCAGACGGATTTCTTGTGAGTCTACAATACTCCCCCAGACAGGCAGACAACCTCTTGACTCCAACGCCGGTGTGTATTTATTTTCGTCCCGTTTTTCCTCTGTTGATTTCGCTGATCTGCGGAATTCTGATAGGGTCCGAGATGCCGGGGCGTGTGATGTGGGCCTGGTGCCTAACTGCGATATGTGCCGGGGCCATTTTATTTCACGTAGCTCGAAAACACACGGTTCGTCTCATCCCTTTGGCGTTTTTTTGTCTGCTTGGCTACCTGTCGATCCAGCCCTGGGTTTCCCCCGCATTTCCTGCCAATCACATCCTTCATTATAGCGATGCTCAGCGATGGGAGATTGAAGGGCAGATTTTGAATCAACCGCGACAAATCGGTTCCCGAACCAAGTTTGTAATGCGGGTCGAGTCCCTCAAAAATCAGCAGCAGTACCTTGTGGCCAGCGGTAAACTGCGCGTCACCGCGGTTGGAAATATACCCCATCTCACCATCGGTGATGAAATCTTGATCAAAAGCAGAATCCGATCGATTACAAATTTCAGCAACCCGGGCGGTTTTAATTACCAGGCTTACATGGCGTACAAGGGCATTTGGGCATCTGCATTTGTCAACCAGGATAAGATCGCTGTTGTTGCCAAAGACCCCCAAAAATCCTTTAAAACCATCATAAATGATATTCGTTCAAGATTTGCCAATCTTGCCGACCAATCCAGACATTCGCAAACCAGTGCTGTGTTGAAAGCCCTTATTATCGGTGATCGCAGCGACCTTTCAGCCGATGCGCGCAAGAAATTCAATCGTGCCGGTGTCGGCCACTTGTTAGCCATATCAGGACTGCACATCGGAATAGTGGCAACGGTGGCGTTTATTTTTTTTCGATGGGTATTGGTTCACATAAAGTGGTTGTTGCGGCGAGCATGGACACGCAAAGGAGCCGCCTTATTGTCGTTAATTCCGGTAATTCTCTACGGGATCATCGCAGGATTATCGCCATCGACTCTGCGTGCAGTGATCATGGTCTCGATTTTTTTAATGACATTCGTGTTTGAAAGAGACCAGAATCCAATGAATACGTTAGCACTGGCGGCATGTGTGATTTTGATTGCAGATCCACCGTCTCTGTATTCTATTTCCTTTCAGCTATCATTTACTGCGGTGTTCGCCATCCTATTCGGTTTTTCTCATATGCCGGAGTCACTAACTGTGAGCTACGGTTCAGGTTCAAACAACTGGCGCGTTCATATCCTTAAGCGTTTGCTGTCCTTTTTTCTGGTGTCTGTATTCGCTGTTTGGGGCAGTATGCCATTGGTCATGTTTTATTTTAATCAGATATCCTGTGTTGGTCTTTTGGCAAATTTTGCAGTCGTACCACTGGTTGGATTTATCAGTATACCTCTGGGCCTGTTAGGCCTTTTTCTTATACCATTGAGCGTGACTGGGGCGTCCTGGTGTATTCAAGCCGGTACAGAGATTTTATGGTTTGCATTGGAGGTGGTGTCGTGGTTGGCTGATTTTCAATTTGCAGCGGTTAAGGTAATTTCGCCGAGTCTGCTGGAAATTGGATGTTACTATGCCTTGTGCTGGTCCCA